>NZ_JBSSLX010000334.1:0-4114 GCF_053890995.1 Micromonospora sp. I033
CGTCTCCTGCCAGGGGAAGGCGTCCTCCACCGGGCCGATCTCCCGGGCCAGCCAGTCCCGCTTGAGCAGGCCGACGCCGTGCTCGCCGGTGCAGGTGCCACCCCCGGAACCGGACAGCCCGCCCAGACCGACACCATCGGGGGCACACCATGGGTGTATCCCGGCCCCGGAGACACACATGACGTTCCACCGACGCCCCGTGGCGAGGGCGGGAAGCGGACACGGCGACCCGTCCGGCAGGTCAGCTCAACCGGACCCGCGCCTTCGCGGCGCAGGCCGACAGCACGGTCCGCGCGTCCAGACCGAGGCTCTCGATCGCCACGAGCGCGGTGAACGCCACGTCCGCCAGTTCGGCGGCCACCTCCTCGCGGGTGTGCGTGACGCCCTTGCGGGGGTTCTGCCCGAGCACCCCGATCCAGGCGGCGGCCGCCTCCCCCGCCTCCTCGGTGAGCTTGAGGAGGCGGGAGGTCAGCTCCGCGTCCCCGGTGCCGTTGGCGGCGTCCAGCCAGGCGCGGGCGTCCCGCGCCGCCTCCCAGATCAACTCGTCCACCCGACCAGTGAACCGGACGACGGTGACGATCCGTACCCGGGGGCGGTGCGGCGACGAGGCCGGCACCGGGACCGGAAGGGGCGTGTCCGTGATGGCGGAAAGCGTCGAGACGGTGTTCGCGAACGTGGTCCGGCGGAACCCGGGTGAGCCCGAGTTCCACCAGGCGGTCCGGGAGGTGCTGGAGAGCATCGGGCCGGCCCTGGCCCGCCACCCCGAGTACGCGCACGCGTGCGTCATCGAGCGGATCTGCGAGCCGGAGCGGCAGGTCATCTTCCGCGTGCCGTGGGAGGACGACCACGGCCGGGTCCGGGTCAACCGCGGCTTCCGGGTGGAGTTCAACAGCGCCCTCGGCCCGTTCAAGGGTGGGCTGCGCTTCCACCCCTCGGTCTACCTGGGCATCGTGAAGTTCCTCGGCTTCGAGCAGATCTTCAAGAACGCGTTGACCGGCCTGCCGATCGGCGGCGGAAAGGGCGGCGCGGACTTCGACCCGAAGGGCCGCTCGGACCGCGAGGTGATGCGGTTCTGCCAGAGCTTCATGACGGAGCTGTACCGGCACATCGGCGCGCAGACCGACGTGCCGGCCGGGGACGTCGGGGTGGGCGGCCGGGAGATCGGCTACCTGTTCGGCCAGTACAAGCGGATCACCAACCGCTACGAGTCGGGAGTGCTCACCGGCAAGGGACTGGCGTACGGGGGCGCGCAGGTGCGGCGGGAGGCGACCGGCTACGGGGCGGTCTTCTTCGCCGAGGAGATGCTGAAGCAGACCGGGGACAGCCTGGACGGCAAGCGGGTGGTGGTCTCCGGCTCCGGCAACGTGGCCATCTACGCGATCGAGAAGGTGCACCAGCTCGGCGGCACGGTGGTGGCCTGCTCCGACTCGGACGGGTACGTGCTCGACGAGAAGGGCATCGACCTGACCCTGCTGCGCGAGCTGAAGGAGGAGCGCCGGGCCCGCCTCGACGACTACGTGAGGCACGTGCCGCACGCCGTGGCGGTCTCCGGCCGTACCGTCTGGGAGGTGCCCTGCGATCTGGCGCTGCCCTGCGCGACGCAGAATGAGATCGGCGGCGCGGAGGCCGCGGCGCTGGTGGCCGGCGGCTGCGTCGCGGTGGTCGAGGGGGCGAACATGCCCAACACGCCGGAGGCGGTGCGGATCCTGGGCCGGGCCGGGGTGCGGTTCGCCCCCGGCAAGGCGGCCAACGCCGGCGGGGTCGCGGTGAGCGCGCTGGAGATGCAGCAGAACGCCAGCCGCGACTCGTGGACGTTCGCCCAGTCCGAGCAGCGGCTTCGGGAGACGATGCGCGACATCCACGCCCGCTGCTGGGCCACCGCAGAGGAGTACGGCCTGCCGGGCGACTACGTGGCCGGCGCGAACATCAACGGGTTCCGGCGGGTCGCGGAGGCGATGCTGGCGCACGGTCTGGTGTGACCGGCCACTGTGGGTGGGCCTCGCTGACCGTTCGGTCAGTCAACGATTGACAGGGTTCGAGGTCGAGCTTAGGTTCAGGGCTCTACCGGCCGGTAGGCATCCGTCCCGCCTGGCCGCCCCCGTCCCGGGGCGGCACCCGTCCCCGGGGGAGCACCGATGCTGACCTCATCCACCCGCCTCCTGCGCCGGCTGCTCGCCGCCGGCGCGGCCCTCACCCTCACGGTCGGTCTCGCCGGCGCCGCGCCCGCCGTCGCCGCTGACCGCGACGACGACGGCAGCCAGCCGCTGCCCGGCTACACCATCAACAATCCGCCGCTCGCGCCGCTGGTGATCGACGGCGCCGCCACCACCGTCCGGCAGGGCGTGCACGAGCACGCCGGCTACATGATCGAGACCCCCGCCCGGTGGAACGGCGACCTGGTCATGTGGGCGCACGGCTACCGCGGCCAGGGCACCGTGCTCTCCCCCGAGCCGCCCGGCTACGACCTGCGGCAGCGGATGCTGGCGCAGGGGTACGCCTGGGCGTCGTCCTCGTACGACCGCAACGGCTACGACATCCGCTCCGGGGTGCTCGGCACCCGGGCGCTGGCCGACTTCTTCGCCGACACGGTGAAGCGGCCGAAGCGGGTGCTCATCGCCGGCGTCTCCATGGGCGGGCACATCATCGGCCGCTCGCTGGAGCAGTACCCGGGCTACTACGACGGTGCGCTGCCGATGTGCGGGGTGCTCGGCGACCACGAGCTGTTCGACTTCTTCCTCGACTACAACCTGGTCGCGCAGGCCCTCGCCGGGGTGCGCGCGTACCCGACGCCGGACGACTACCTGACCGACGCCGTGCCGCGGATCCAGGTGGCGCTCGGGCTGGCCGCGCTGAAGCCGGGCGGCCCCGACACCACCAACGACCTCGGCAAGCAGCTCCGGGCGATCACCGTCGAGCGGTCCGGCGGGCCGCGGCCCGGCGGCGACGCCGCCTTCGCGGTCTGGAAGGACTTCCTGTTCGGCATCACCGCCACCGACGGCGGCGACTCCCCCGCCCAGCGGCCCGGTCAGCTCGCCACGAACCTGCTGACCCGGTACTCCCCGAACAGCCCCGTGAACGTGAACGCCACGGTGCAGCGGGTCGCACCGGAGAACCTGTGGCAGCGGCTGTCCCCGACGCTGACCGAGGTGCCGCGGATCAGCGGCCGGCCCACCGTGCCGGTGCTCAGCCTGCACGACCTCGGCGACCTCTTCGTACCGTTCAGCATGGAGCAGGCGTACGCCCGGGACGCGGCGTGGCACGGCCGCAGCCGGCTGGTCGTGCAGCGGGCGATCCGGGCCGCGCAGCACTGCGAGTTCAGCCCGGCCGAGGCCGGCGCCGCCTGGGACGACCTGGTTTCCTGGGTACGCACCGGCAAGCGCCCGGCCGGCGACGCGGTCACCGATCGGAAGGCGGTGGCGGCGCCGGACTTCGGCTGCCGGTTCAGCGACCCGGCCGCCTGGGCTGCCGGCTCGGGGACGCGCCGCCTCTACGCGCCCTGCTGACCGCTCTGGAGACGCCGCTGGCCGGCACCCCGTGTTTCGGGGTGCCGGCCAGCGTTGTTTGCTTGGGTCAGCTGTTCCAGTACTGCGCGGTGATGTCGGCGGCCTGCTGCTCCCACTGGGCGTACGCGTCCGGGTAGGCCGAGACCTGCACGGTCTGGGCGGCGACGGTCAGCGGCATGTCCTGCCAGCCGTCGACCTGCTTCAGACCCTTCAGGAACGCCAGCGTCGAGTACTCAGGGTCGGTGATCTGCTCCGGCGTGCCCCAACCACTGGACGGGCGCTGCTGGAACAGGCCCAGCGAGTCGTGGTCATTCTTGTCGCCGAGGTGGCCCAGGTTCTCCAGCTTCGACTCCTGCAGGCTCGTGGCGATCGAGATCACCGCGGCCCGCTCCGGCAGACCGGCCTTCTTCGTCGCCGCGATGATCGCCTTGGCGTTGGCGGTCTGCTCGTCGTTCAGGTCAATCTTGGACTGGGTGCCCTGTACGCCGTGCGGGATGAGCTTGTCACCCTGCACCGCCACGACGGCGGGCTTGGTGCCCTGCACCGGGGCAGCGTCGGCGTGGGCGGCGATCGGACCGGCGAAGATGCCACCGGTGAAGGCCAGACCAGCG
>NZ_JBSSLX010000335.1:0-4041 GCF_053890995.1 Micromonospora sp. I033
TGGTGGTACCACGACCACGTGGTCGGCGGGCCCGGCCCCTCCTGCTCTGGTTGATCAAGAAGTTTGCGTCTCCGCACGCCCATTTCCGGACGCAAACTTCTTGATCAACGAGGCCGAGGTCGGGTGGCCGCCGGGCGGCCAGGAACCGTGGGACAGGAGGCGGCTGCCGGTCAGCATGAGGACCGCGGCGGCCAGCATGGCGGTCGCGGCCACCAGCCACATCGTGGGGTAGCCGGCCGTGTCGGCGATCGTGCCGAGGCCGAGCGGGCCGAGGCAGCCGCCCGCGTACACCCCGGTCTGGGTGATCGAGGTGGCGGCGGCCGGGGCCTGCGGGTGGAGCCGGACCACCGCGAAGTTCATCAGCCCGGGCCAGGCCCAGCCGAGGCCGAAGCCGAGCACCACGCCGGCGACCAGCGGCACCGGGCCGGCCACCGCGAGCAGCACCAGTCCCGCCGCGCCCACCACCAGCATGCCGGCGATCACCGCGACGTGCCCGGTCTCCCGGCGGTCGGCCAGCCAGCCCGCGCCCACCCGGGCCGCCACGCAGACGGCGCTGCCCAGGGTGAGGGTGAGCCCGGCCAGCGCCGGGGACAGCCCCCGGCCGGCCGCCGAGTCGACAACGAAGGTGCCCAGCGCGTTCGCCGCGGCGGCCGCCAGGGTCGCCGCCACGCCGACCACCACCAGCGCCGTCGTGGCCCGGCCCGCCCGGCCGGCCGCGGCGCGGCGCACCCGCTTCCGGTCGGCCGGGGGTACGGCGGGCAGCGCCGCCAGCGCCGCGACGGCGGCCACCACGAACGCCCAGCGCCAGCCGGCGGTCAGCGCGACGGTCGGCACCGCCGCGCCGGCCAGCAGGGTGGAGATCGGGATGGCGGCCTGCTTCACCCCGAAGGAGAGCCCCTGCCGGTGGGCGGGCACGTGCCGGGCCAGCGCGGCGTTGCTGGCGAGCTGGCCGAGCGCGTTGGCGGCGGCGCTGATCCCGAGCAGCGCCACCAGCACCGGGTACGACCGGGCCAGCCCCGCCACGGCCAGCAGCGAGCCCGCGGAGAGCAGGATGCCGGCGCGGGCCACCACGGCCGGCCCGTAGCGCTCGACCAGGGCGCCGGAGGGCACCGAGGCGAGGGCGCTGACGCCGAAGTACACCGAGACGGCCAGGCCGAGCCCGGCGGGGGTGAAGTCGAGGTCGTCGCCCATCTGCACGGCGAGGCCGCCGACCAGGAAGACGGGCAGGACGCAGGCGATCGTGGTGGCGATCGCGCCCGCGTTGACCCGGACGGTACGCCGGGCCGCGGGCGCGGCGGGGTGCAGCACGGTTTCGGTCATGGTCCGGCAAACCTACGCCGCCCACGTTTCGGCAGCTCATCGTGTCTGTCGGTGCACGGTCCGTACCCGGTGATCTGGCATCCTCGATCCGAACAGGCATTTCGCACTCGGCCTGTTTTTCATATGGTGTAAGTCCCCGGCGGCGGAGGTGGTTGTGCGTGACCCCTTGGCGGAACCTTCGGACCTGATCCGAAGTGTCTCCCGCGCGCTACGAGTGCTCGAGTCGGTCGGCCGTGCGCCGAAAGGGCTCACGGTCAAGCAGATCGCCCGCCGCTGCGAGCTGACCGTCGCCACCACCTACCACCTGGTGCGCACGCTGGCCTACGAGGGCTACGTGATCCGCCGGGAGGACGGCACGTACATCGTCGGGCTGGAGGTCGCCGACCGCTACCGCGAGCTGGTCACCGCGTTCCGCGGGCCACCGCCGGTCGGGGAGGCGCTGCGGCGGGCCGCGGCGGACACCGGCTGGAGCCACTACCTGGGCCGCTTCGTGGGCGGCCAGGTCGCGGTGACGGCGGTCGCCGAGGGGCCGCGCTCGCCGTACCTCGAAGACCTGGTGCCGGGCTTCGACGAGGGGGCGCACGCCACCGCGCTCGGCAAGAGCCTGCTCGCCACGCTCACCGCCGAGCAGCGCTTCCGCTACCTGCGGGAATACGGCATGCGCCCGTTCACCGGCGCCACCCTCACCACCGTCGAGGCGTTCGAGGCCGACCTGGCCGCCGGCGACCGGCGCGGCATGCAGCTGGAGCTCGGGCAGTTCCGGCAGGGGGTGGCGTGTGCGGCGGTGCTGGTCACCCCCGACAAGGACATCGAGCGCCGGGTGGTGCTGGCCTGCGCGCTGCCGGCCAGCGAGATGATGACCTCCGCCCGGGTGGTCCGGGCCAAGCTGCTCACCGCCGCCCGCGCGGTCGCCGACGGCATCGCCGCGGAGAGCTGACCCGGGACGGCCGAAGGGCCCCTTCCCGGCGGGGGAAGAGGCCCTTCGGGGACGGTCCAGCGCCGGACCGCCCCGGGGTGGGGTCAGCTGCCGACCGGGCCGCCGTCGAGGCGCCACGTGACGACCACGCCCGGCTTGGCGAAGTCGCCGTCCGGCCAGGTCGAGGCCGGGTTCTCCACCGACGCGCCGGTGATCTCGCCCGGGTGCTGCACGGCCACGAAGACCGAGCGGTTGTCCTTCGTGATGAACGGACCGCAGGTCTCCGCGCCGAGCGGCACGGTGAGGAACTGCTTCAGATGACCGCGCTCCGGGCCCTCGACGGCGGTGGCGAAGAGGCCGTCGTTGCTGCCCAGCGCGTTGCCGTCGGTCGAGATCCAGAGGTTGCCGGTGGCGTCGAAGGCGACGTTGTCCGGGCAGGAGATCGGGGAGACCCTGGTCTTGTCGTACCCGGCGAAGTGGGTCGACGGGTCGGTCGGGTCGCCGCAGACGATCGGCAGCGACCAGGCGAAGCTCTCGGCGGTGTTGTCGCCGCGGTCCTCGACCAGCTCCAGGATCTGCCCGTGCTTGTTGAGGTTGCGCGGGTTCGCCTCATCGGCCGCCGCCTTGCCGGCCTTACCCCGGTCGGTGTTGTTGGTCAGCGCCACGTAGACCTTGCCGGTGAGCTGGCTCGGCTCGACGTCCTCCGGACGGTCCATCTTGGTCGCACCGACCTTGTCCCCGGCGAGCCGGGTGAAGGTCAGCACGTCGGCCGCGGTCATCCCGTCGACGAACGAGCGGTTGCCGCTGACCAGCTTGATCCAGCGGCCCCGGCCGTCGAACGCCCCGTCCGAGGGGAGTTTGCCGGTGCCGTCGATCTCGGCGGCGCTGTTCCCCTCCAGGGCGGCCACGTAGAGCGTGCCGGACTCCAGCAGGGTCAGGTTGTGCTTGCGGGCCACCCAGGAGTTGCCCGGCATGAACTTCTTGTCCGAGACGAACTTGTAGAGGTAGTCGAAGCGCTCGTCGTCGCCCATGTACGCGACCACGTGCCCGTTCCCGGCGACGATCACGTTCGCGCCCTCGTGCTTGACCCGGCCGAGCGCGGTGTGCTTGCGCGGCCGGCTCTCCGGGTCGAACGGGTCGATCTCGACGACCCAGCCGTAGCGGTGCGCCTCGTTCGGGTGCCGGGCCAGGTCGAAGCGCTCGTCGGCGCGCTCCCACTTGCGGCTGCCGCTCGGGTAGCGCACGTCGGTCGGGATGCCGTAGCGGGCCAGCTTCGGCTTCAGCTCCTCGGGCGCGCCGTCGCCGCCGACGAAGTACTGGTTGAAGTTCTCCTCGCCGGAGAGCACGGTGCCCCACGGGGTGATCCCGCCGGCGCAGTTGTTCAGCGTGCCGACCACCGTACGGCCCTTCGGGTCGGCGGCGGTGCGCAGCCAGGCCGAGCCGGCGGCCGGGCCGGTCAGCTCGAACCTGGTGGCCAGCGCCGTGACCCGCCGGTTGTACTGCCGGCGGCCGCTGCGGACCGGCCGCCACTGCCCGGTGGCGTCCACCCGCTCCAGCTCCACCACGGACATGCCGTGCGCGGCCATCGCCACCCGCAGCTGCTCCACCGAGAGCGCGTCCTGCCCGGTGAAGCCGGGGAACATCAGGTCCTCGTTGGTGTACTCGTGGTTGACCACCAGCAGCGCGCGCCTGCGGTCGATCGGCAGCACCCCGACGAAGTCGTTGTTGTAGCCGAACTGCTTCGCCTGCGCGGCGGCGGTCTGCGCGTGCAGGTCGAACGCGGGCGCGCCTGGCACCACGGGGTC
>NZ_JBSSLX010000336.1:0-3971 GCF_053890995.1 Micromonospora sp. I033
AGGGTGGCGTCGGCGACGTCGGAGAGGGCGACGCCGACCGCGCTGACGTCCGCCAGGGTGGGCGTCCGGCCACCGCCGTCCGCCGAGCGGGGAGTGAGCGGGGCGAGGGCGCCGGCCCGGCTGAGCACGTCGGCGCAGGCGAGCCGGACCAGCTCGCGGCGGCGCAGCGCGCGTACCGCGCGGGTGGCCTCGACCGGGTCGTCGTGCCGGGCCGCGGCGGCGGTGAATCCCTCGGCGAGCACCTCGCGCGGGCGCGGCGTCAGCTCGGTGTCCTCGGCCAGCAGCCGCAGCGCCTCCGGCTCGCGGGCCAGCAGGTCGGCGGCGTACCGGGAGGAGGAGAGCACCCGGGCCAGCCGGCGGGCCACCGGGCCGGAGTCGCGCAGCAGCCGCAGGTACCAGGGGGTGCTGCCGAGCTTGTCGGAGACCTGCCGGTAGTTGAGCAGCCCGCGGTCCGGCTCGGGCGCGTCGGCGAACTCGCTGAGCAGCACCGGCAGCAGGGTGCGCTGGATGGCGGCGGTGCGACTCACCCCGCCGGTGAGCGCCTGGAGGTGGCGCAGCGCCCCGGCCGGGTCGGCGAAGCCGAGGATCTCCAGCCGGTGACGGGCCGCCTCCGGGGTGAGCCGCAGCCCCTCGGCCGGCACCCGGGCCACCGACTCCAGCAGCGGCCGGTAGAGCAGCTTGGCGTGCAGCCGGCGTACCTCGGTGGCGTGGGTGACCCACTCGGCGCGGAACTCCTCGACGGCGCTGCGGCCCGGGGTGGCCGCGTAGCCGAGCGCGGCGGCCAGCCAGCGCAGTGCGGCCGGCTCGGTCGGCACGGTGTGGGTGCGGCGCAGGCCCTGGAGCTGGAGCCGGTGCTCGACGGCGCGCAGGAAGCGGTAGCCGCGCAGCAGCGCCTCCCCGTCGGCGCGGCCGACGTAGCCACCGGTGACCAGGGCGCGCAGCGCCGGGATGGTGCCCGGCGCCCGCAGCGACTCGTCGCCCCGGCCGTGCACGAGCTGGAGCAGCTGGACGGCGAACTCGATGTCGCGCAGCCCGCCCGGGCCGCGCTTGATCTCGCGTTCCAGCTCCTTCGGCGGGATGTTGTCGATGATCTTCCGGCGCATCGCCCGGACGTCCTCGACCGCCTCCGGCCGCTCGGCGGCGGTCCAGACCAGCGGGGCCAGCGCGTCGATCCACTCCCGGGCCAGCGCCAGGTCGCCGGCGGCCGGTCGCGCCTTGAGCAGCGCCTGGAACTCCCAGGTGCGGGCCCAGCGGCGGTAGTAGGCCAGGTGGCTGGCGAGGGTGCGGACGAGCGGCCCCCGGTTGCCCTCGGGACGCAGCGCGGCGTCCACCGGCCAGGCGACCAGCCCGCAGACGTGGATCAGCCGGGTGGCGACCAGGGTCGCGGCCGCCAGGTCGTCATCGGTGGCGGCGACGAAGATGACGTCCACGTCGGAGACGTAGTTGAGTTCGTCGCCGCCGCACTTGCCCATCGCCACCACGGCCAGCCGGGGCCGGGCCGTGCCCTCCGGCAGCTCGTCGACGGCGATGCCGTAGGCGGCGGCCAGGGTGGCGTCGGCGAGCCCGGAGAGCGCCGCCATGGTCTGCTCCAGGCCGCGCCCGCCGGTCAGGTCGGCCGCCGCGATCCGCAGCAGCGCCAACCGGTACGCCTGCCGCAGCACCGGGATCGGGCCGGTGGCGGCGGTCAGCCGGGCGGCGGCCGCCAGGTCGAGCCGGCCGTCGGCGCGGGGCGCGAGCCCGTCCGGCTCGGTGGCCAGCACGGCCCACTGGTGGGGGTTGGCCACCAGGTGGTCGCCCAGCGCCGAGGAGGCGCCGAGAACGGCGACCAGGCGGCGGCGCAGCCCCGGGTCGGCAGCGAGCGCCTCCAGCACGGCCGGCTTCTCCCCGGTACGCCGTTCCGCCTCGACGACGCGGTGCAACTGGCGCAGCGCCAGGTCGGGGTCGGCGGCCCGGGACAGCGCGGCGAGCAGCTCGCCGGCCGCCTCGTCGGCGGGTTCCTGCTCCGCGGTCCGCCACAACCCGAGCCCGTCCGGACCGAGCAGGTCGGCGGCGCGCGCCCCGCCGTCGGCCTCGGCGAAGCCGTAGCGGGCCAGGCGCCCCCGGGTCGGTCGGGTCATCTCAGTGCCCGAGCAGCGGCAGACTGGGGCGGATGGTCGCGTCGTCCAGCTCGCCGAGGGCGAGGGCGGCGAACCGGATGGCGAACGGCTGCCAGACCTCCTCCACGTCGGCCATCACCCGGTCGCAGGCCGCCACCACCAGCTCCGGGTCGTAACCCAGCTCCGCCAGCAGCTCGGAGTCGCGGGCCCAGTCGGCGATCATCGCGGTGTCGCACTCGATGTGGAACTGGAGCCCCCAGGCCCGGTCGCCGAGGCGGAACGCCTGGTGCGGGTAGCGGGTCGAGGCGGCCAGCAGGGTGGCGCCCTGCGGCAGCTCGGTGATCTCGTCGGAGTGCCACTGGAGCACGTCCGGGATCAGCGGCACGTACCGGAACAGCGGGTCGGTCTCGGCCGCGTCCCGCCTGCCCACCACGCCCGGCCCGACCTCGGGCCCGGACGGGCTGCGCTCGACCTGCCCGGCGTGGGCGGTGGCCAGCAGCTGCCCGCCGAGGCAGACCCCGAGGGTGGGGATCCGCTGCCGGACCGCCTTGCGCAACAACCCTTCGAGGGCCGGGAACCAGGGCGCGCCGGGGCTCCCGTCGGCCAGCGGGTAGGCCTGCTGCTCGCCCCCGAGCACCACGAGCGCGACGTATCCGTCGAGGTCGGCGGGGAGCTCGTCGCCGGCGTGCGGGCGCAGGACGAACAGGTCCAGGCCCCCCTCGGTGAGCCACTCCCCCAGGCGGCGGAGGTCGTCGGTCGGGTCGTTCTCGATCACCAGCGCGGTCGCCACGACGTCGAGGCTATCCGGTGCGCCCGGCGCCGGCCGGTCCGGCTCCGCCGCACTAGGCTCCCGTCGTGCCCACCGACGACTGCCTGCGCCCACCGGTCCTGCGCCCCGGCGACCGGGTGATGCTGGTCTCGCCCTCCGGCCCGACCCGCCCGGAGCGGGTGGCCCGCGGGATCGAGCTGCTCACCGGCTGGGGGCTGCGCCCGGTGCCGGCGCCGCACGCGTACGCCCGGCAGGGCTACCTGGCCGGCGCCGACGAGCTGCGGGCCGCCGACCTGAACACCGCGTTCGCCGACCCGGAGATCCGCGGGGTGATCTGCACCCGGGGCGGCTACGGCGTGCAGCGGGTCGTGGACCTCATCGACATGGCGGCGGTCCGCCGCGACCCGAAGGTGGTGGCCGGCTTCTCCGACATCACCGCGTTGCAGTTCGCGCTCTGGCGGGGCGCCCGGCTGGCCGGCGTGCACGGTCCGGGCGCGGCCTGGCGGGACGATCGCACCCCGCCGCGCTCGGCCGAGTCGCTGCACGCCGCGCTGATGACCACCGAGCCGGTGACCGTCGAGGCGGTGAAGGAGGAGGAGACGTACCCGGTCCGGGTGCCCGGGCGGGCGGAGGGGCGGCTGCTCGGCGGCAACCTCTGCCTGATCACCGCGTCCATCGGCACCCCGGACATGCCCGACCTGACCGGGGCGGTGCTGCTGGTCGAGGAGGTGCAGGAGCCGCCCTACAAGGTCGACCGGATGCTCACCCACCTGCGCCGCTGCGGCGCCCTGGACGGGATCGCCGGGGTGGCGGTGGGCCAGTTCACCGAGTGCGCCGACGGCTGGGACACCACGGTCACGGACGTGCTCACCGAGCGCCTCGGCGACCTCGGCGTCCCCGTCCTCGGCGGCCTCCCCATCGGCCACGGCCCCGACCAACTGACCGTCCCGGTGGGCACCCCCGCCGTCCTCGACGCCACCACCGGCACCCTGACGGTCTCCCCCGCCGTCCACTGACCTTCAGGATCAGGGGGTGAGGTGGGCGACGGCCCCGGATTCCAGGGCCGCCCAGACCGTGCCGTCGGGGGTGGGCGTGCCGGTGGCGCA
>NZ_JBSSLX010000337.1:0-3968 GCF_053890995.1 Micromonospora sp. I033
GGCGCCGTGGCGGTGGCCACCAACCGCACCACCCGGCTCGGCTACGTCTACGACTCGGTGGCCGACCGGCTCGGCGAGGCCGCCTGGCTGACCGCGTTCTGGCTGCTCGGCGCGCCCGGCGCGCTGGTCGCCGCGGCCGGGGGCCTGTCCTGGCTGCACGAGTACGTGCGGGCCCGGGCGGTCTCCGCCGGGATGCGGGAGATCGGCGCCGTGACCGTGGGGGAGCGCCCCACCCGGGTCTGCGTGGCGCTGGTCGGGCTGCTGGTCGCCGGGCTCACCGGGCTGGTCGACGCCGACCTGACCGCCGGCACCGTCACGATGGCCACCACGGTCTGGGTGCTGCTGGCCGGCTTCGGCCTCGGCCAGCTGCTCTCCGCCGTCCGCCGGGCCCTCATCGACGCCGACTGAGACCGGCCGACCTGGCCGGGGTCCGGCGAGCGGGGGCCGCTGCGAGCGCTACCAGGCCGGGCCGATGGCCTCGGCGACGATCTCCGCCGACAGGGTGACCATGGGCAGGCCGCCGCCGGGGTGGCTGGAGCCGCCGACCAGCCAGAGCCCGGCCACCGGGCCCCGGTTGGCGGGGCGGAGCAGCCCGCCCGCGGTGCCGTAGATCGCCCCGCCCGGCGCGCCGGTGGCCGCGTCCAGGTCGGCCGGGGTGCGGATCTCCCGGAACACCAGCCGGTCCCGCACGTCCACGCCCCGCTCGGCGAGCACGTCGAGGATCCGGTCGGCGTACGCCTCGGCCAGCCCCGGCCGCCGCCAGTCGACCGCGCCCGCCGCGGTGCCGTGCCGGGCGGCGTTGACCAGCACGAACCACGCCTCGTGCCCCTCCGGGCGGACCGCCGGGTCGTCGGCCACGGTGACGAAGACGGTCGGGTCGGGAGCCGGCCGGGCCCGGACGCCCCGCCCCGGGTCGCCGAAGACCGCGTCGAACTCGGCGTCGTGGTCGCGGGGGAAGAAGACGGTGTGGTGGGCCAGCCCGGAGTCGCCGCGGACGCCGAGCAGCAGCACGAAGCCGGCCAGGCTGCGGTCGGTGAGCCCGGCCAGCCGGCGCGGGGTGGGCAGCAGGTCTCGGTAGACGGTCAGCGCGTCGACGTTGGCCACCACCGCGTCGGCGGGGACCGGGGCGGCCACCCCGGCCAGGCGTACCCCGTGCACCCGGCCGCCGGCCGCGTCGATCCGGGTGACCGTGGTGTCCGTCCGCACCACCACGCCGAGGTCCAGGCAGCGTGACAGCAGCGCGTCGGCCAGGGTGCCCAGCCCGCCGCGCAGGTACCAGCCGCCGTACGCCAGCTCGGCGTAGGGGACCGCGACCAGCGCGGCCGGTGCCCGGCGCGGGTCGGCGCCGGTGTAGGTGGCGTAGCGGTCGAGCAGCATGCGCAGCCGGGGGTCGGCCAGGTGCCGGCGGCCCAGCCCGCGCAGGCTGCGGCCGGGGCCGATGGCGGCGAGGTCGCCCAGCCGCCAGGCCAGCGCGGCCAGGTCGCGCGGGGAGTCGACGGTGCGGCGCAGCACGTCCCGGTGCGAGGCCGCCCACACCCGGCCGGCGCGCCGCCAGAGCCGCTGCCAGTCGGCGGCGGCCCGGTCGCCGAGCGCCGCGCCGATCCGGGCGGTGAACTCGGCGGGGTCGGCGCAGGAGTCGAGGGTGGGGCCGCCGGGGAAGACGTGCCGGACGATCGGGTCCAGCGGCACCAGGTCCAGGTATTCGTCGAGCTTCGCGCCGGTCGCCTCGAACAGGTCGTGGAACACCTGCGGCAGGGTGACCAGGCTCGGCCCGGTGTCGAAGCGCCACGGCCCCTCGGGGGTGTCGTGCAGGTGCCGGCCGAGCTTGCCGCCGACCGTGTCGGCCCGCTCGAAGACGGTGACCTCGTGCCCGGTGACCGCCAGCCGGGCGGCGGTGGCCAGCCCGCCCACGCCGGCGCCGATGACCACGATCCGCGCCATGCCCCGCCTCCTAGCTGACCGGGCGACCCCGCCAGGTGAGCCGGCGTCGCTTCCGCAGATGGTACGACCGGAGGGTCAGCCAACCGAGGACCACGACCGACACGGGGTGTGCCAGCGCGTCGGGCCAGGCCCGCCCGCCGGTGGCCCGGGCGCTGACCGCCCGCCCGGCGACGCCGAGCAGGTATGCGATGAGCGCGACCATTGACACCCGGGGAGCTGTCGAGGCGAGCCCGAGGGCGACCACCGGGGGAGCGGTGTAGAGCAGGAGCAGCAGGGTGACCACCCCGGCCGCGGCGGTCGGGTGCCCGAACGAGGCCCAGAGCGACTTGGTGTAGCCGTCGCGCAGCTGCGGCCAGCTCTCGTACATCCGGCAGGTGGCCAGCCGGGAGCCGTCCGCCAGGGCGATCCGGCCGCCGGACCGCTTCACGGCCCGGGCCAGCTCGATGTCCTCCAGGACCCGGTCGGCGACCGCCGCGTGCCCGCCGGCGCGCAGGTAGCCGGCCCGGTCCACGACCAGGAACTGCCCGCCCGCCGCGGCCAGCGACGGCCGCGGCGAGCGTTCCATCGCGCGCAGCGGCAGGAAGGTCAGCCACAACCACTGCAACAGCGGCTGCACCAGCCGGTCGGCCGCCGTCCGCACCACGATCCGGGGGTACGGCGACAGCAACGTCGCCCCGGCCGTGCGCAGTTCGGTCACCGCCGCCGCGACCGCGTACGGGGCGAGCACCACGTCGGCGTCGACGAAGGCCAGCACGGTCGGGGCCGGGTCGGTGCGGGTGGCGAGCTGCCAGCAGGCGTGCGGCTTGCCCAACCAGCCCGGCGGCGGGGCGACCCCGGTGAGCAGGGTGACCCGCGGGTCGCCGCCGGCCACCGCGCGGACCACGTCGGCGGTGCCGTCGGTCGAGCCGTCGTCGAGCACCACGACCCGCAGCCCCGGCACGCCGCGCTGGGCGAGCAGCGCGCGCAGGCACGGGGTGACCCGGTCGGCCTCGTCGCGCAGCGGCAGCAGCACCGCCACCGCCTCGGTGACCTCGACCGGCCCGGCGCCGGGCCGGCGCAGCCAGGCGGTGGCGTTGACCAGCGTGTGCGCGGTGAGCGCGGCGACCACCGCGACCAGGACGAGCGCGGGGATCATGCCGGCGCGTCGACGCGGGGCGCCGGTTCCACCGCCCCGCGACCGGCCCCGTCCCGGCGGGCGCGCCACAGCGTCACCGCCAGCGGCACGGCGGCCACCGCCATCCCGACCGCGCCCCAGGCCGCCGAGGCGGGCAGCCGGAGGAAGACCGCGTGCGCCAGCACGCTGGAGGCGTACGTCCACAGGTAGAGCGCGAACATCGGGGCGTCCCGGGCGTCGGTGCGGTCGACGGCCGGCCCGGCGAGCGGGCGCAGCGCGGCCGTCAGCAGCACCGCGAAGAGCAGCCAGCCGAGGTAGTTGCTGACCGGGATGCCGGGCAGGCCCGGCAGGGCCGGGGTGGCGTCCCGCCAGCGCCAGTAGCCCTCGGCCACCATCTGCGGGTCGAGGAAGAGGTCCCAGGCGGCCAGCCCGACCGCGGCGAGGGCGATCCGGCCCGGGCGGGAGCCGGTGAGCCGGACCGCGGTGAGCCAGGCCGGCCAGGCCATCCAGGTCCAGGCCAGCGGGATGACCAGCGGCACCCCGGCCAGCTTCGGGCCCAGCTCACCGGAGTAGTCGTAGCTGCCGAACGGGAAATCGGTGGCCACCCCGAGCGCCTCGATCGCGAAGCCGCCGCCGGTGGCCACGGCGACAAGCGCGAGCGCGGTGCGCGTACCCCGGGTGAGCAGCGCGTGCCCCACGGAGAGCAGCCAGCCGAGCCCGACGGTGGCCACGGTCAGCCCGGCCCGGGTCGCGCCGCCGGTGAGCGGGTAGCAGATCTGGGCCAGGACCAGGACGGCCAGCAGCGCCCAGGGCAGCCGGCCCCGGCTCACGGCATGGCCGGGGCGGGCGCCCCCCCGGGGGCGGGCGGGGGGGGCGGCCGGGTCCCCCCGGCTCCGACCCCACGGGGCTCCTG
>NZ_JBSSLX010000338.1:0-3966 GCF_053890995.1 Micromonospora sp. I033
GGGGCGGCGCCCAGCGTCAGCGTGACGCCGAGCGAGGCGGCCAGGGTCAGGGCGAGGGTGGCAAGACGGGATCTCCGCACGTCGCACTCCTGGGGGTGGGAAGTGGTGGTGCGAGATAGATATCAATAGATTGGATCCCGGCGGAAGATCAACATTTCGCGCCGGTCGTCGATAGATACTTTTGGATACAAATCGTTGCCGTCGAACCACAATGATCTGAAGGTTTTCGTCAGGCGAACAACCTATCAGGACGGTCGGGAATTCCGGCGGCCGTCGCCCGGTTGGCACCGACATGACAACTGTGGGACTGATCGGCAGCGGCAACATCGGCGGCACGCTGGCCCGGCTGGCGGTGGCCGCCGGTCATGACGTCGTACTCAGCAACTCGCGCGGACCGGAGACGCTCACGAAGCTGGTGGACGAGCTGGGCCCGCGGGCCCGGGCCGCCACCCCGGCCGAGGCCGCGGCGGCCGGCGACCTCGTGGTCGTCACCATTCCGCTGCGGGCCTACCGAGCGGTGCCGGCCGGACCGCTCGCCGGCAAGGTCGTCATCGACACCAACAACTACTACCCCGACCGGGACGGGCGCTTCCCCGAGCTGGACGACGAGTCGACCACCACGAGCGAGCTGCTCCAGCGGCACCTGCCGGGGTCACGGGTGGTCAAGGGCTTCAACAACATCTACTTCGAGCACCTGCATGCCCTGGCCCGGCCGGCCGGCGCGGCGGACCGTACCGCCCTGCCGATCGCCGGCGACGACCCGGCCGCCAAGGCCACCGTCGCCGCGTTCCTCGACTCGCTGGGCTACGACGCGGTCGATGTCGGCCCGCTCGCCGAGGGTTGGCGGTTCCAGCGGGACACCACCGCGTACGCCGGTCTCTACGCCGCGGACGGCGACTGGGCGCACCCGGCGCCGGTGGACGCGGAGCGGCTGCGGGCCGCCCTCGCCGCCGCCCGCCGCTACGCCGACAGCTGACGCCGCCACCGGAGGGCGGACGGCCGCGCCCGCCCTCCGGTCCGGCGGTCCGCCGTCCAGTACGCGCCGGCGGGCGGTCACTCCGCGTCGTCGGGGAGGGTCAGTCGCATCGCCGGATCGGCGGTCTCCCGGAAGCCCAACGCCCGGTAGAGCGGCCGGCCGGCCGCCGTGGCCCGCAGGTCCACCGTGTGCACGCCCCGCTCGCGGAACCAGCTCAGCAGCGCGGTCAGGCACGCCCGGGAGTGGCCCTGCCGGCGATGGCCGGGGTCGGTGCTGACGTTGAAGACGTACCCGACCAGGCCGCTCGGGTCGCGCGGCCCGCCGAGCCGCCGCTCGATGGTGCCGACCGCGCAGGCCGCGAGCGAGTCGCCGTCGGGCGCGTCGACCACGAACGCGGCCACCCACGGCTCCGGTTCGGCCAGCCAGGCCCGCAGGTTGTCCCGCGCGGCGTCCTGCCAGGAGCCGGGCGGTGGCGGGGCGCCGCTCATCGCGGCGAGCATCAACCCGCGCAGCCGGACCAGTTCGGCAGCGTCCTCCGGAGTCGCCGGCCGTGCGTCGACCATGGCCGGGACGGTACCGGTTCGGGGGCGCGGTGAGCCGCGCGGGCCGGCTAGGCTCGCCGGGTGCGGTTGATCACCGGGGACGACATCACGGCGGCCGAGAAGCGCCTCGACGGGCGGGTGGTCCGCACCCCGCTGCTGGACGCGCCGGTCCTCGCGGGCGACCTGGGCCTGCGGCTGGCGGTGAAGGCCGAGAACCTCCAGCACACCGGGAGCTTCAAGGTCCGTGGCGCCACGAACGCGCTGCTCGCCCACGCCGAACGCGCCGGGACGCCGGCCGGGCTGGTGGCCTTCTCCGCCGGCAACCACGCGATCGCGGTGGCCCACGTCGCCCGCGCGGCCGGGCTGCCCGCCGTGGTCTGCATGCCGCCGCACGCGGTGCCCGCCAAGCTGGCCGCGGTGCGCCGGCTCGGCGCCGAGGCGGTGCTCACCGACGACCTGCTGACCACCGCCGAGACGATCGCGGCCGAGCGGGGCTTCCACCTGCTCGCGCCCTTCGACGACCCGGACGTGATCGCCGGTCAGGCCACCGTCGGGCGGGAGATCCTGGCCGACGGCCCGCGTCCGGACCTGGTGCTCGTACCGGTGGGCGGCGGTGGGCTGATCAGCGGGATCGCCGCGGCCGTCCGCGCGGGGTCACCGACGACCCGGATCGTCGGGGTGGAGCCGGACGGGGCCAACGCCATGTCGTACGCGCTGCGGACGGGGACCCACACCCTGCCGGGCCGCCCGGCCTCGGTCGCCGACGGCCTGGCCGCGCCGTTCGCCGGGCGGCACACCCTCGCGCACGTGCGGGCGCTGGTCGACGCGGTGGTGGAGGTGCCGGAGGCGGCCGTCCTGCCCGCCTGGGCCGAGCTGGTGGAGGCCACGAAGCTGCTGGTCGAGCCGGCCGCCGCGGTCACCCTGGCGGCATTGCGGGCCGGGCTGGTCGAGGTGGCGCCCGGCGAGCGGACCGTCCTGGTGCTCAGCGGCGGCAACGTCGCGCCGGCCACGCTGGCCAACCTCGGCTGACGGCTCGAAGCAGGCGACGGCCGGCTCTGGCGGCTCAGATCGGGCGGCGGCCGGCGAAGCCGCACCCCACCCGGTGGTACCAGCGGACGTCGTCGTCCCCCTCCAGCCAGCACCAGAGCACCGCCCGGCCGTCCCGCTCGCCGGGGAAGTCGAGCAGCACCGGGGCGATCCCCTTGACCTGGATGCCGTGCTGGTGGAACTCCTCCACCACGGCGTGCAGCCGCGCCTCCAGGGCCTTCACCTCGGCCAGCCCGCCGAGCGCGCTGACCCCGTGGTCGGCCAGGTCGATCCGGAGTTCGGCGAGGTCGGCGCGGAGCCGGATCAGCTCGTCGACGCGCGGCCGCAGCGTGGCCACCAGGTGTCGCGCCTGGGCGAGAGTGAACACCGCGCCAGTATGGGGCACGCCGGGACGTCCCTCCGGCTCGCGCCGGCCACCGCCGTTCCGGCGAGGCGGAGCGGACCGGCCGGCGGTGGGCTCAGTCCGCCTGGGCGGCCAGCTCGCGGGCCCGGTCGCGGGCCGCTTCGAGGGCCGCCAGCATGGCCGCCCGGACGCCGTGGTTCTCCAGCTCACGGATGGCGTTGATGGTGGTGCCGGCCGGCGAGGTGACCGCCTCGCGCAGCTTCACCGGGTGCTCGCCGGAGTCGCGCAGCATCACCGCCGAGCCGATGGCGGTCTGCACGATCAGGTCGTGCGCCACCTGGCGGGGCAGGCCGAGCAGGATGCCGGCGTCGATCATGGCCTCGACCAGCAGGTAGAAGTAGGCCGGGCCGGAGCCGGAGAGGGCGGTCACCGCGTCCTGCTGGGACTCGGGCACCCGGAGGGTGGCGCCGAGCGGCTTGAACATCTCCTCGGCCAGCGCCAGGTGCGTGCCGGTGGCGTGCGCTCCGGGCGAGATCGCGCTCATCGCCTCGTCGACAAGCGCCGGGGTGTTGGTCATCACCCGGACCACCGGGGTCCCCTCGGGCAGCCGGCGGTTGAAGAAGGCGGTGGGCAGGCCGGCGCAGAGCGAGATGACCAGCTTGTCGGCGGGCACCTTCGGGCCGATCTCGTCCAGCAGCGCGGCCGCGTCCTGCGGCTTGACCGAGACGGCGAGCACCTCGGCCTCGTCCACCGCGGTGAGGTTGTCCACCACCCGGACGCCGTACCGGGCGGTCAGTTCCTCGGCGCGGGCGGGACGCCGGGCGGTGGCGAGCAGCCGCTCGACCGGCCAGCCGGAGCGGAGCAGCCCGGAGAGCATCAGCTCGCCGATCTTGCCCGCGCCGATCACCGCGACCGTGTGCACCTCGGGTGCCATGAGCCGTACCCCTCTCGTGGCGGTGCGGCGCGGCGGGGCCGCCGCCCCGCCCCCCCCCCCCCCCCCCCCCCCGCCCGCCCCCCCCCCCGACCCCCGCCCCCTCGGGCCCCCCCCCCCGGCCCGG
>NZ_JBSSLX010000339.1:0-3952 GCF_053890995.1 Micromonospora sp. I033
GCGACGCGGTCACGCTCGCGCTCACCGCCGCGAACTACGACGAGCTCGACTCGGCCCGGGACCTCCTCGACACCGCCGAG
Organism: Micromonospora sp. I033; assembly: GCF_053890995.1. Taxonomy (NCBI): domain Bacteria; kingdom Bacillati; phylum Actinomycetota; class Actinomycetes; order Micromonosporales; family Micromonosporaceae; genus Micromonospora; species Micromonospora sp. I033. The sequence continues at coordinate 81 of NZ_JBSSLX010000339.1, forward strand.
CGGCTCGCCGAAGCGCACGGCACGGCCTGCCGGCCACAGCCGGACCAGCAGCGCGGACGCGGCCGCGTCGGGCGCTGGGCGGCGGCGTCCGGGCCGGTCGTCGCCGCGACCGACGCCAGCTGGAAGGGCCGCGCCGGCGGCATCGCCTACGTGGTCAGCGACGGCCACTACGGCCTGCGCGGCCGGGGCACCGGCCGGCTCGACCCGACCGGCGCGTCGCGGGTGCTGATCAACGAGTTGCGGGCGGTGGACTTCCTGCTCTCGGCGTACGAGGAGGCGCCAGCGGGGATGACGGTGCTGCTGGACAGCACTGTGGCGCTGCGCTGGCTGCGTCGGTGGCAGGCCGGTGAGGTGTCGGCGATGCCGGCCGGCTACAGCCTGCGCCAGCGCCGGTGGGCCGACCGGCCGACGCTGGTCCGGCTCGCCGATCAGGTGAGCCTACGGCCGGACCTGTGCTTCGCGCACGTCAAGGGGCACAGCGGGCACGCTCTCAACGAGGCCGCCGACGGCCTGTCGCACATGGCCCGCCGCCGGGTCGAAGAGACCTTCGACGTCCACCCGCGGGCGCACGCCCTGGTCGACGCCTTCCTGCTGGACTGGCACGCCGGTCTCCCCCACTGACCCGGCCCGCCGGGCACGCCGCCTGATCCTCTGCCGACACAGCACAGCTTCCCCACCACCCCTCGGGCGGGTCGACGAGCCGTCGACCCGCGGACACCACGCGCCTGGAGTAGAAGACGATGACCCTTGTCCAAGCACGTTGGGCCGGTCCGGGATTTCACCCGCACCAGCCGGTCGGACTCATCCCGGCCGCCGCGCCGCCCGTCGGCCCGGCGGGACGTGGCGGCGCTCACCATGCCGTCGCCGGTCCGCCCAGCCCCGGCTGTCCTGTTGCACTGCCGGCCTGACGGCCGATCACTTCACTGACGGCAAGTGCGCAGCGTCGTCGCACCACCACCGCCAGCGAGCCGGCCCGAGCCGGAGCCATCCGCCTTCCCTGCCCTCCCCGGAGGTCGCCTGATGAACCACACCGAACCCCTGGTCGAGCTGATCTTCGACCGGCTCGCCGCCGACCGCGTACCCGATGACACCGCCGAGGTGGTCCTCGCCGCGCTGAGCGGCGAGGCCGACCTGGACGCCGCGCTCGCCGGCGCGCCGACCGCACTGGAGCCGCAGCGCCCGGCGGCGGACGAGCCGCGGGAGCGGATCTGGCTCTCGTCGGTCACCGTCGCCGGGTTCCGCGGCGTCGGCCCGGAACGCACCTTCGCCATCGAGCCCGGCCCCGGACTGACCGTGGTGGTCGGTCGAAACGGCTCCGGCAAGTCCAGCTTCGCCGAGGCCGTGGAACTGGCGCTCACCGGCGACAGCGCGCGCTGGGCGGACCGCAACAGCGTGTGGCGTACCGGGTTGCGCAACCTGCACGCCAGCGACCCGTGCCGGATCGCCGTCGAGCTGCGGGTCGACGGGACGGCCACGCCCACCCGGGTGGTCCGTTCCTGGCCGTCGGAGGCGGAGCTGGGCGACGCCGAGGTGGCGGTCACCAGCGCCCGCGGCAGCCATCAGGACCTCGCCGAGCTGGGGTTGGCCCGGCCGCTGGAGCTGTACCGGCCGTTCCTCACCGCCGCCGAGCTGGGCCGGCTCACCGCCGGCACGCAGAGCCAGCTCTTCGACGCCATCTCCGCGATCCTCGGCCTGGAGGCGATCACCGACGCCGACCGCCGCCTCATGGCCGCCGCGCGCCCCGTCGACACCACCATCAAGGAGGTACGCGGACACCGCGCCACCCTGACCGACACCCTCTTGGGGATCGACGACGACCGGGCCCGGCGGGCCGCCGAGCTGCTGCGCACCCGGGGCGCGGCCGACGTGGCGGCGCTGACCACGATCCTCGATGAGCCGGAGGACCCGACCGCCGACGAGGCGGTGCTGCTCTGCCGGCGGCTGGTGGCGATGCAGCTGCCCGACGCCGACGAGGTGACCCGGCTGGCCGAGCAGCTGCGGGAGGCCGCCGCGGACGCGCGCCGGCACGACGGCGGGCGGTCGCGGGCGTCGCTGCGCAGCGCCGAGCTACTCCGGCTGGCCATCGAGCACCACGACGACCAGGGCGACGGGCTGTGCCCGGTCTGCGCGACGGGCCGGCTCGACGGCGACTGGCGGACCAGCGCGACCGCGTCCCTGGCGGAGCTGCGCGACCGCACCCTCGCCGCCCAGGCCGCCGCTTCCCGGCTGACCGCGCTGCTGCAGCGGGCGCACTATCTGATCGACGACCTGGACGTGCCCTCCGGTGACGCCGACGCGGTGCCGGTCGACGACCTGCACGCGGCGGTGACGGCGCTGCGGCTGACACCGGGTGGGCCGGAGGAGCTGGCCGATCATCTGACCGCGCGGTACCCGGCTGTGCTCGCGGCGGCGCAGGCCGCGCAGGCGTATGCGACGGGTCTGCTCCGCCAGCGCGACACCGGCTGGCAGGCGGCGGCCGCCGAGCTGCGGGCCTGGGTCGCGTCGGCCGGGACGCTGCCGGACCGGGAACGCTCCCTCGCGCGGGTGAAGGCCGCGCGGGCGTGGCTGAAGGCGACCGGGGCAGAGCTGCGCAACCAGCGGGTGGCGCCCTTCGCCGAGCACTCGCAGCGGATCTGGGCGCAGCTGCGACAGGAGAGCAACGTCGAGCTGGGCGCCATGACCCTGGCGGGCATGAACACCCGGCGGCGGGTGGTGATCCCGGTCAGCGTGGACGGCACGGACAACGGCACCGCCCTCGGGGTGATGAGCCAGGGCGAGATGCACGCCCTCGGTTTGGCGACGTTCCTGCCGCGCGGCTGCGCGCCGGAGAGCCCGTTCCGGTTCATCGTGGTCGACGACCCGGTGCAGAGCATGGACCCGGCCAAGGTGGACGGGCTGGCCCGGGTGCTCGCCGAGCTGGCCGAGCAGCGGCAGGTGGTGGTCTTCACCCACGACACCCGGCTGCCCGACGCCCTCGCCCGCCTCGACCTCGGTCGCTCCCGCATCGTGGAGGTGACCCGCGCGGAGCGGTCGGTGGTAACCCTGCGGCCCGGCTCCGACCCGGTCACCCGCTACCTGGACGACGCCTACGCGCTGGCCCGCACCGAGGAGATCGCGTCCGAGGTGCGCGGGCCGGTGGTGGCGGAGCTGTGCCGCTCGGCGATCGAGGCGGCCTGCCACCGGATCGTGTGGCGCCGGCGAGTGGCCCGAGGCGTGCCGCACGACGACATCGAGGCGGCCGTTGTGGCCGCGTCCCGCAGGCTGACCACCACCGTCGCGCTGGCCCTCTTCGACGACGCCGGCCGGGGCGGGGACGTGCTCGGGTATCTCAGTCGCCGGCATGGGTCGCGGGCGGTGGGCGCGTACAAGGCGTGTAAGGAGGGTGTGCACGGCGCGTACCTGTTCGACCTGCCCGTCCTGGTCGCGGACGCCCGCTACCTCGCGGCGGCGCTGCAACCTCCCACGGCTGCCGTGCTCGCGCCTCGGGACGGTGCGGAGGTCCGGTCGTGACCGCGCCGACGCCCCGGCGCTGCCTAGCGGCGGCCGACCAGATGCTGCGCGGCGCCGGCCCGCTCGGCGCGGCCGCGGTGACCGCCGGCTGGTGGCCGCGGGCGTGCGCCTGCCTGATCCGGCTCGCCCTCGAAGGCGGCATCGACGCCTACTGGCGGCGAACCCGTCCGGTCGTGGCGGCGTGCCGGCAGGGCCGGGCGAAGCAGCTGATGCTGCGCGGCCGGTTCGGGCCCGGCCCCGCCGTCGCCCGGCGGGTCGCCTTCGCCTGGGCGGCCCTGTCGGCCGCCGCCCACCATCACTGCTACGAGCTGGCGCCGACGGCCGCCGAGCTGCGTCGCCTGCACACCGAGGTGAGCGCCCTG
>NZ_JBSSLX010000340.1:0-3888 GCF_053890995.1 Micromonospora sp. I033
GCCGGAGCCTCGGCCCAGTCGAGCACCGGCGCCACGCAGGCGTCCGAGCCGGCCAGCAGCGCGGCCCACTCGTCCCGGGTGCGGGTGCGGAACAGCCGGGCCCAGGCCGCCCGCAGCGCCGGCCAGTTCGCCGGGTCGTGCCGGTCCGGGGCCTCGTCGCCGTCGAGCGGGAAGCCGGTGAGCCGGACCAGCTCGTCGTAGAACCGGGGCTCCAGCGCGCCGACCGCGAGGTGGCGCCCGTCGGCGCACTCGTACGTGTCGTAGAACGGCGCGCCGCCGTCGAGCAGGTTCACCCCGCGCGGGTCCTGCCACATCCCGGCGCGGCGCAGCGCGTGGATCTGGGTGGCGAGCACCGACACGCCGTCCACGATGGCCGCGTCCACCACCTGGCCGGGGGCGCCGGCGCGGACCGCGTACAGCGCCGCGACGACGCCGAGGGCCAGCATCATCCCGCCGCCGCCGAAGTCGCCGAGCAGGTTCATCGGCGGCACCGGGCGCTCGCCGGCCCGGCCGACGCCGTGCAGCGCGCCGGTCAGCGCCAGGTAGTCGATGTCGTGGCCGGCGGTGTGGGCCAGCGGGCCGTCCTGACCCCAGCCGGTCATCCGCCCGTACACGAGGCGGGGGTTGGTGGCCCGGCAGTCGTCCGGGCCGAGGCCGAGCCTCTCGGTGACCCCGGGCCGGAAGCCCTCGATCAGCGCGTCCGCACCGGCGACCAGGGCCAGCACCACCTCGCGCCCCTCGGGCGTCTTCAGGTCGACGGCGAGCGAGCGGCGGTTGCGGGTCAGCAGGTCGCCCGGGACGTCACCGAAGCCGCCGCCGCCGATCCGGTCCACCCGCACCACGTCCGCGCCGAGGTCGGCCAGCATCATGGCGGCGAACGGCCCGGGTCCGATGCCGGCCAGCTCGATCACCCGTACGCCGGTCAGTGGCCCGTTGTCCATCGCGTCACCATAGGGCCCCGGCTCGGCCGGGCACCACGCCCGTCGTCCCGCACAGCGGTTGACCAGGGCAATCATCGGGGTCGCGGCTTGGCGTGCGCGTTGAGGTTGCCCTAACCTTGAGGCGGCGAGGGGAGTACTTCCCACGAACCATTCCGGTCAGTACGGCGGGCCCCGGGCGCGCCTCGGGTGGTTGCCCACGAACGGTGGGTGAAGGAGACCTCGAACATGGCACCGTGTTCGAGGAGGCTCCATGAACGAACTGTCATACCTGTCCGCCGCCGCCGACCTGTCGTCGGTCGGCACCCCCACGCTGTGGGCGGTGACGATCGCCGGCGTGCTCGCGCTGCTGGTGCTGGACTTCCTGGTCACCCGGAAGCCGCACGAGGTCTCCCTGAAGGAGGCACTGGGCTGGTCGGCCTTCTACATCGCCCTGCCGCTGGCCTTCGGCGGCTGGGTGTGGGGCCGCTACGGCTCCGAGCAGGGCGTCCAGTATCTCACCGGCTACCTGGTGGAGAAGTCGCTCTCGGTCGACAACCTCTTCGTCTTCATGCTGCTGCTGGCCGCGTTCGCGGTGCCCGCCGTGCTGGCCCAGCGGGTGCTGCTCTACGGCATCGCCGGCGCGCTGGTGCTGCGCGCGATCTTCATCGCCCTGGGCGCCGCCGCCCTGAAGACCCTCGACTTCGCCTTCCTGCTCTTCGCGCTCATCCTGATCGCCACCGCGGTCAAGCTGCTGCGGGACGCCCTCACCGGGCACGAGCAGGAGGTCGACATCGACAGGATGCGGTCGGTCCGGCTGCTCCGCAAGGTCATGCCGGTGGTCGACGAGTACCACGGCCCGAAGATGACCGTCCGGCGGCACGGCCGGCGCGCGCTCACCCCGTTCGCCCTCGTGGTGGTCGCGGTGCTCGCCACCGACGTGGTCTTCGCCGTCGACTCGGTGCCCGCCGTCTACGGCATCACCGAGGACCCCTACCTGGTCTTCGCCACCAACGCCTTCGCCCTGCTCGGCCTGCGGGCGCTCTACTTCGTCCTGCACGCCGCGCTGAGCCGCCTGGTCCACCTCAGCTACGGTCTGGCCGCCATCCTCGCCTTCATCGGCCTCAAGCTGGGCCTGCACTGGGCGCACGGCATCTGGTCGGGCGTGCCGGAGATCCCCACCCTCGCCTCGCTCGGCGTCATCATCGGCGTACTGGTGATCGTCACCCTGACCAGCCTGCGCGCCACGCGCGACCGCGTCCCCGGCGAGCAGCCGGTCGTCGCCGAGCGGCGGTGACCCGGCCGCCGCGGTGGTCACCCACCGCGGCGGCTCCCGGCCGAACCCCTCGCCCCGACCGACCCCAGGTGGTACGACTGACGCGTGGGAATCGTGTCGCCAGGCTTCCAGGGCCGGCCCCGTACAGCCGAACCGGCCCTGCCGCCGGGGCAGTACCTCACCCAGGACTTCCCGGTGCTCTCCGCCGGGCCGACGCCCCGGGTGCCGCTGGACACCTGGGAGTTCGTCATCACCGGGGAGGCCGGCGCCGAGTTCCGCTGGTCCTGGGACGAGTTGATGGGCCTGCCGCAGGAGACGCCGCACGTGGACATCCACTGCGTCACCCGCTGGTCCAAGCTGGGCACCGACTGGCAGGGCGTCTCGCTGGACACCCTGCTCGACGGCATCGACACGGCCGCCCGCTACGCCCTGGTCCACTCGTACGGCGGGTACACCACCAACCTCCCGCTGGACGACCTGCGTGGCGGGCGGGCCTGGGTGGCGCACACCTACGAGGGCGGCCCGCTCCCGGCCGAGCACGGCGGCCCGGCCCGGCTGCTCGTCCCGCACCTCTACTTCTGGAAGTCGGCCAAGTGGGTCCGCGGCATCCGGCTGCTCACCGACGACCAGCCGGGCTTCTGGGAGACGGCCGGTTACCACGACTACGGCGACCCCTGGCGCGAGCAGCGCTACCAGGGCGACTGAGGTGGCCGCCCCGACGACCGGCGGCCGGGTGGCCGTCCCGCTGAGCTGGCGGGTGGCCCGGCTGGTGGAGCGGCGGATCGAGACGCCGACCGCGCAGACCCTGGTGCTGGAGGTACCCGGCTGGCCGGGGCACGAGCCCGGGCAGCACGTCGACGTGCGGCTCACCGCCCCCGACGGCTACCAGGCGGCTCGCTCGTACTCGCTGGCCGGGCCGGCCGAGGGGGAGCGGATCGCGGTGACCGTGCAGCGGGTGCCCGACGGGGAGGTGTCGCCGTATCTCACCGACACCTACGCCGAGGGCGACCCGGTGGAGGTGCGCGGGCCGGTCGGTGGCTGGTTCGTGTGGCGTACCGACGAGACCGCGCCGGTGCTGCTGGTGGGCGGCGGCTCCGGGGTGGTGCCGCTGATGGCGATGGTCCGGGCCCGGCGGGCCGCCGGCAGCCGGGTGCCGTTCCGGCTCATCTACTCGGTGCGCACCCCCGACGACGTCATCTACGCCGACGAACTGCGCCGCCGCGCCCGGGACGACCAGGGCCTCGACGTGGCGTACGTCTACACCCGGGCGGCCCCGGAGGGCTGGCGGGGCGAGCCGCACCGGATCGGCCTGGCCGACGTGAACAGCCACGGCTGGCCGCCCGACCTGGAGCCGCTCTGCTACGTCTGCGGCCCCACCGGCTTCGTGGAGGCCGTGGCGGACCTGCTGGTGGGGCTGGGCCACCCGACCCGGCGGGTGAAGACCGAACGGTTCGGCCCGACCGGCTGACCACCCGAGGAGAGCGCATGACCGACATGTCCTATCTGGACGGCAACATGCTCGACGGGCCGATGCGCGAACTGTTCGCGGTCGACCTCAGCTCCGCCATGGGACGGTGCGACCACTGCGGCACGACCGGCCCGGTGGCCGGGCTGCACGTCTACTCGCACGCGCCCGGGCTGGTCGGGCGCTGCCCGGCCTGCACCGGGGTGATGGTGCGCCTGGTCCGGGCCCCC
>NZ_JBSSLX010000341.1:0-3763 GCF_053890995.1 Micromonospora sp. I033
CGGCACCGTCGGGCCCACGCGCGATGAGCGACAGGTCCGCCCGGTACTCGTCGTCCTCCCCCAGCTCACCCAGCCACTCCTCGGCCGTGGGCGAGCCGAAGCCGGGCCGGTCAGCGAACGACGCCCAGTAGGTCGAGAACAGCTCCGGGCCGAGCGTCACCGGCTCGGTGCTCACACCGTCGGGACGAGCGACATCAGGAAGAGAGCAGAGGTCGTGCCGCTGCACCCACTCCATGAACGTCCGCTCGAAGCCGCGTGCCGTGAACAACACGTCCGCACCAGGGCTCCACGACTCGGTGGTCACCAGCAGGTCGGCGTCGCCCGCCTGCTCGACAGCCCAGCTCAGCAACCGGCCGCCGAGACCCCGCTCCCGCCAGTCCGGATGCACCAGGCCGGTGCTGGTGGCCGGCTGCCCGCCCAGGCCGACGCCCGCAGCGGCAACCAGGCCGCCGTCGTGCCAGGCGCCGAGGGTACGGGTCTGGAGCAGCCGCGCCCGCAGCAACGGGGTACGGGCGAACAGCGGCAGCCCTCCGTCGACGGCCAGGCACGCCTCGGCCAGCCGGGTCAGCTCCGCGAGGTGTTCCTCGCCGAACTCTTTCCAGACGAGCCCGTCCACTCCCCACCCCCGGTGACAATCGCCGGTCACACGAGCCGGCAGCCCGCTGGGCAGTAGGCCCCGCGCCCGGGACCGGTGTCAACCGCATTCGGTGTCGTACAAGTCTGGGAGCATCAGCACATGGCGACCTCGAAGCAGCCGGTGACCGTGCCGACCGACGCCAGCGTCGACGATTTCCTGGCGGCCGTGCCGGACGACCGCCGGCGGGCCGACGCGGAGCGGCTCTGCGCGCTGCTGCGCGAGGTGACCGGCGAGCCCCCGGTCATGTGGGGCCCGAGCATCGTGGGCTTCGGCAGCTACCACTACGTCTACGCGAGCGGGCACACGGGCGACTGGCCCCTCGTCGGCTTCTCGCCACGCAAGCAGCAGCTCGTCCTCTACCTGGTGGGCGGCTTCGAGGAGCGCTACCCGTCGGTGCTCGCCCGGCTCGGTCCGCACAAGACCGGCAAGGGCTGCCTCTATCTCAAGCGCCTCGACGCCGTCGACGAGAGCGCGCTGCGCGAGCTGGTCGACCGCACGGTCCGGGTGCACAAGGGCGTGGACCGGGCCAGCGAACGTCGAGGCTAGGCAGCCTCACAGGACCCGGGTGACCCGCTCCCCGGCGATGCGCTCGTCCTGGGCGGCCGGGTCGAGGTTGGCGCAGAGCACCACGGACGCCCCGGCCGCAAGGGGAGCGAGCAGCCACTTCAACGGCTGCTCGTGCTCGGCCACGTCGACCAGCAGGCGGTCACCGGCGTGCAGGTCGAGCTGCGTGGCGTACTCCCGTGCCACCGCGCCCCACTCGCCGTAGCTGGTGCCGTCCGGGCTGGCCGGATCGGACGGGCGGAGAGCCCCCAGATCGGGAGCGATCTCGGGATGCCGGAGCACCTCGGTGGACCAGTCCAACCATCCGAGGGGCACCGAGGACAGCGGGCCGGTTCCGGTGCCGACGAGGTAGCGGTGCGTCCCCTCCGGCACGTCCTCCAGCCAGTCGTCGAGCCGTTCCGGCGTCACGAACACCGCGTCGTACGGCAGCTCGGCGCCGGGTTCGAGAACCGGCAGCCCGGCCAGGGCCCGGGGCCGGAACGAGACCGACAGCCCGACCGACCAGGCCCCGATGAGCACGGCCGCGGTGCGCCAGTGCGGCGGCAACAGCACGGCCACCCGGTCACCGGGCCGCAGCCCGCAGCCGTCCCGGAGCAGCCCGGCGCTGCGGGCCGCCCACGCGCCCAACTGCTGTGCGGTGAGGTCGGTGCGCTCGCCGGTGGCGCCGTCGAGGTAGCTGAGCAGCGGCTCGTGGGTCGCTACGGCGACGGGCGCGTGGTCGGCCATCGGGTGGACTCCTCCCTGGCGGTCAGCTCACCCTAGCCGGGCGAACCGATCCACCAGGAGGGCCAACCGCCGCTCGTGTTCCTCCCGCCGGAGCCGGCCGTTGCGCATCAGCGAGACCAGGCCGTGCAGCCCGCTCCAGAAGGTCTCGGTGAACGTCTCCAGGTTGTCGTCACCGGCGAAGGGGCGCAGGGTCTCGGCCAGCTCGGCGAAGGCCCGGGCCAGCTCGACCGGCACGTCCTGGCTGGCGAAGGGCAGTTCGGTGGGGAGGTTGAAGATCGCGTCGTAGAGCGCGGGCCGGCGTTCGGCGAACGCGGCGTACGCCGTGGCGATGCCGGCCACCGCCTGCCGCGGGTCGGTCGCGGCGGCCCGCGCGGCGGCGAGTTCGGCGGCCAGATCGCCGCAGCCCTCCACGGCGACCGCCGCCATGATGGCGCTCTTGCCCTTGAAGTGGCTGTAGAGGACGGGCTGGCTGTACTCGATCTCGGCGGCGAGCCGGCGGGTGGTGACGGCGTCCCAGCCCTCCGACTCGGCCAGCTCCCGGGCCGCAGCGATGATCGCCCGCTCCCGTTCCGCCCGCTCCCGCTCCCGCCGCGCCTGAATTGACATGACCACGACTCTAGCACCGCTAGCCAATCTGCCGTTGCTCTGCTAGCTTCGCTCTCGGATCTAGCAGCGCTAGCAATCGGAGTCGAACATGCTCAGCACCATCGCCTACGGGCTCGCCGTCGTCCTCAGCCTCTTCTGCGTCTTCATCGGCGCCCGGTTCCTCCTGGCGCCTCGGGCCTCGGCCGCCGGCTACGGCGTCCCGGTCAAGCCGGACGAAGACCCCGCCTACCTCACGATCAAGGGCCTGCGCGATCTCAGCTACGGCCTGCTCGGTCTCGCCCTCATCGCCTTCACCAGCGCCGAGGCGGTCGCCTGGTACATGCTGATCGTCGCGATCAACCCGCTGGGAGACACCCTCATCGTGCTGCGCCACGGCAGGAAGGCCATCGCCTTCGGCGTCCACTTCGCCACCGCCGTGGTCATCCTGCTCAACGCCGCCCTGCTGTTCGCCCTCTAGTCCGAGGTGCCGCCGGAGAGCCCGCCGGAGGTGCGGGAGCTGACACTTCCCGGGCACGCCGCCCGCCGGTGACCAGCGACCGGGCCCGCGACCGTCGACTTCGGTCGCGGGTCCCGCCGACCAGTGCCGTGTCGGCGATCCGTGGGCGTCCACCCTTGAGGTGGGGCCGGGTCAGCGCAGGGGAAGCTCGGGGCCGCCGTCGAGCAGCGGGGCCAGCAGGTCGCCCTGCTTCTCCACCCGCTTGAGCACCTCGGTGGCCGTGTACGGCTTCGTCGACGGCCGCTTGCCGGCCGCGCCCGCCTCGACCTCGTCCCAGGTCAGCGGGGTGGAGACCGAGGGCACGTCCTGCGCCCGCAGCGAGTACGGCGCCACCGTCGTCTTCGCGGCGTTGTTCTGGCTCCAGTCGATGAAGACCTTGCCGGGGCGCAGGTTCTTCGCCATCTTCGAGACGATCAGCTTCGGGTGCGCCTTCTCCAGCTCCTGCGCGATCCGCTTGGCGTAGTCGGAAACCAGATCGGCGTCCTGGGTGCCGGCGATCGGGCAGCAGAGCTGCATGCCCTTCTTCCCCGACGTCTTCGGGTAGCTGTCGATGCCGTCCTCGGCGAGCCGGTCCCGCATGAGCAGCGCGACCTGGCAGCACTGCTTCAGCGCGGCCGGGGCGCCCGGGTCCAGGTCGACCACCATCATGTCCGGGTGCTCGCCGACCTTCCACTGCGGCGTGTGCAGTTCCAGCGCGGCGAGGTTGGCCAGCCAGACCAGGGTGGGCAGGTCGT
>NZ_JBSSLX010000342.1:0-3726 GCF_053890995.1 Micromonospora sp. I033
GAACGGATCGGTGGGGTGGGGGCGGTTGTCAGCCCCGCCCGCTACCGTGCGGGGGTAGCACGATCACGGGAGGGCGGCAGGGTGTCCGAAGAAGCGATTCCGCAGGCGGTCAGCCCCGCCCAGGAGGCGGCGGCGGGCGCCGAGCCGACCGCCGAGGCGCGGGAGCGGCACGCCACGCTGAGCCAGGAGCTCACCGAGCACCAATACCGCTACTACGTGCTGGACGCACCGGTCATCTCCGACGCCGAGTTCGACAAGCAGTTGCGCGAGCTGGAGGCGCTGGAGGCGGAATATCCGGCACTGCGCACCCCCGACTCGCCGACCCAGCGCGTCGGCGGCACCTTCTCCACCGACTTCACCCCGGTCAGCCACGCCGAGCGGATGCTCTCGCTCGACAACGCCTTCGCCGACGAGGAGCTGGCCGCCTGGGCCGAGCGGGTCGAGCGCGACGCCGGCGGCCCGGTGCCCTACCTCTGCGAGCTGAAGGTCGACGGCCTGGCCATCAACCTGACCTACGAGAAGGGGCGGCTGGTCCGGGCCGCCACCCGGGGCGACGGGCGCACGGGTGAGGACGTCACCGCCAACGTCCGCAGCATCCGGGACGTGCCGGCCCGGCTGACCCCCTCCGGCGACTTCCCCGACGTGCCCGAGTTCCTGGAGGTGCGCGGCGAGATCTACTTCCCGGTGGCGGGCTTCGCCGACCTCAACGCCGGCCTGGTCGAGCAGGGCAAGGCGCCGTTCGCCAACCCGCGCAACGCGGCCGCCGGCAGCCTGCGCCAGAAGGACCCGCGGATCACCGCCTCCCGGCCGCTGCGCCTGGTGGTCCACGGCATCGGCGCCCGCCGGGGCTTCCAGCCGGCCGCGCAGTCCGAGTCCTACGCGGCACTCAGGGCGTGGGGGCTGCCGACCAGCGACCGCTGGCGGGTGGTGCCCGACCTGGCCGGCGTGGCGGAGTTCATCGCCTATTACGCCGAGCACCGGCACGACGTCGAGCACGAGATCGACGGCGTGGTGGTCAAGGTCGACCCGGTCTCCATCCAGGGGCGGCTCGGCTCGACCAGCCGCGCGCCGCGCTGGGCCATCGCCTTCAAATATCCGCCGGAGGAGGTGACCACCAAGTTGCTCGACATCGACGTCAACGTCGGGCGCACCGGCCGGGTCACCCCGTTCGCCGTGCTCGAACCGGTCCGGGTGGCCGGCTCCACGGTCGCCCTGGCCACCCTGCACAACGCCCGTGAGGTCGAGCGCAAGGGCGTGCTCATCGGCGACACCGTGGTGCTGCGCAAGGCCGGCGACGTCATCCCCGAGGTGCTCGGCCCGGTGGTCGACCTGCGCCCGGCCGATGCCCGCCCGTTCGTCATGCCCACCACCTGCCCGGCCTGCGGCACCCCGCTCGCGCCGGCCAAGGAGGGCGACGTCGACATCCGCTGTCCCAACTCGCGCAGTTGCCCGGCGCAGCTGCGCGAGCGGGTCTTCCACCTGGCCGGCCGGGGCGCCTTCGACATCGAGGTGCTCGGCTACAAGGGCGCCGCCGCGCTGCTCGACGCGGAGATCATCCACGACGAGGGCGACCTGTTCGCCCTCGACGCCGAGCAGCTCTCCCGCTCGCCGTTCTTCGTCAACAAGGACGGCAGCCTGGGCAGCAACGCGACCAAGCTGCTCGACAACCTGGCCGTGGCCAAGGAGCGGGACCTGTGGCGGGTGCTCGTCGCGCTCTCCATCCGGCACGTCGGGCCGACCGCGGCCCAGGCGCTCGCCCGGCACTTCCGCTCGGTCGAGGCGATCGACGCGGCGAGCGAGGAGGAGCTGTCCTCGGTGGACGGCGTCGGCCCGACCATCGCGGCCAGCATCAAGGAGTGGTTCGCCGTCGACTGGCACCGCGAGGTGGTGCGCAAGTGGGCCGACGCCGGCGTACGGATGGCCGAGGAGGCCGGCGAGGAGGGGCCGCGCCCGCTGGAAGGGGTGACCGTGGTGGTCACCGGCACGCTGGCCGGGTTCAGCCGCGACCAGGCCTCCGAGGCGATCCAGAGCCGGGGCGGCAAGGTCACCGGCTCGGTCTCCAAGAAGACCGGCTTCGTGGTGGTCGGCGACAACCCCGGGTCCAAGGCCGACAAGGCGGCCAGCCTCAAGCTGCCCGTCCTCGACGAGGACGGCTTCCGGGTGCTGCTGGAGTCCGGCCCGGACGCGGCCCGGAAGGTGGCCCGCGTCGAGGGCTGACGCCCCTGCGGCGCGGCCCGTCGCGTATTCCAACTTAATTACGACTACGACCGATTCGTGACTGTCATGTCGGGGAAATCGGCACCGAGGGCGTTTCATTGGCGTACGGCGTGTGACGGCGCATGCCAGGGGCCGATCCCGGGAGGTGCGATGGAGACCGGCGACCCGCGAAACTCCGTCCCGCCCGGGCGGACCGGGCCGTTCTTCGGCTTCGTCACTGTGGTCGGCGTCCTGGCCCTGCTCGTCTCGGCCGGGCCGCTGGCCGCGCTCCCCGACGACCTGCCCCACCTGCCGGCCGCCTTCTGGACCATGGCGGCGCTCGCCGTCGCCTGCGACGCCCGCCCGTTCGTGCCGCCCGGCCGGCGGCAGACCTCCGCGGTCTTCCCGTCGACCTGCTTCACCTTCGCCATCCTGCTGGGCTGGGGGCTCGGCCCGGCAGTCGCCGTGCAGGCCGTGGCGGTCGCCGTCTCCGGCTGGCGGCTCGGCTACGCCGGCTGGCGCACCGCCTTCAACGGCGCCCAGTACGCCTGCGCGCTGGCCGCCGCGTACGCGGTCACGCGGCTCGGCTCGGGTGAGATCTTCGACGGCGGCCGGCTGCACTGGACCGACGTGGCGGCGGTGGGCGGCGCCATGGCGGCCTGGTTCGTGGTCAACTACGGCCTGGTCAGCTCCGCGATCCGGCTGCGGTTCGGCGACCGCTGGTGGCCGAGCGTCCGGCTCGGCCTGGCCTACGAGCTGCTCTCCACCGGTTCGCTGCTGCTGCTCGCCCCGGTGCTGGTGGCCGCCGCCCGGGCCAGCGCCGCACTGATCCCGCTGGTGCTGGTGCCGCTGTTCGCGGTCTACCGGATGGCCCGGCTCTCCGCCGAGCGGGAGCAGCTCGCCGACCTCGACCCGCTGACCGGGCTGCCCAACCGCAAGGCCCTGCTCACCGAGGTGGCCGAGCAGGTGCACCTGCACGCCGAGCGGTCCGCCCGGGGCGAGCCGGACGCCCACCTGGCCCTGCTGCTGCTCGACCTCGACCGGTTCAAGCACGTCAACGACGCGCTCGGGCACGCGGTGGGGGACCGGCTGCTGGTCGAGGTGAGTGCCCGGCTGATCGAGGTGGTCGGCGAGGAGGACCTGGTGGCGCGGCTCGGCGGCGACGAGTTCGCCATCGTCGTACCCGGGCTCACCGGCACCGACCAGGCCCGCGAGCGGGCCGACCGGGTGGTCGCCGCGCTCGCCGAGCCGGTGCCGCTGGACGGCCTGCCGCTGGACGTGGGCGGCTCGATCGGCATCGCCCTCTTCCCCGAGCACGGCGAGGACTTCGCCACCCTGATGCGCCACGCCGACGTGGCCATGTACGACGCGAAGCACCGGAACGACACCGTCGCCGTCTACGCGCCCGAGTCCGACCACAACTCCGCCGAGCGGCTGAGCCTCCTGGCCGACCTGCGTCGCGTGCTGGAGTCCGGGCCGCCCGCCCCACCCGGGGAGCCGACCGGCGTACGCGGCGGCGACGGCGCGGCC
>NZ_JBSSLX010000343.1:0-3694 GCF_053890995.1 Micromonospora sp. I033
CTGGACGCGGCGGGCGTGCGGGCCGGGCGGCGGGTGATCGACGTGGGCACCGGGCCGGGCACCGTCGCGGCCGCGGCCCTCGCCCGCGGCGCCGAGGTGGTGGCGGTCGACGCGGAGCCGAGCATGCTCGACGCGGCCCGGCGCACCGCGCCCGGCGCGGAGGTCCGGGCGGCGGCGCTGCCGCTCCTGCCGTTCCCGGCCGGCGACTTCGACGCGGCGGTGGCGAACTTCGTGCTCAACCACGTCGGCGACCCGGCCGCCGGCGTGGCCGAGCTGCGCCGGGTGGTCCGCCCCGGCGGCCGGGTGGCGGTGACCGTCTGGCCGTCTCCGCACCCGCCGCTGCAACGGCTCTGGGGCGCGGCCGTCGCCGCCGCCGGCGTCGCGATGCCGGCCGACCTGCCCCGGCTGGCGACCGAGCGGGACTTCCCCCGCACCGAGTCCGGCCTGGCCGGGCTGCTCGCCGCGGCCGGGCTGGCCGAGGTCCGGTGCGTGACCCTGGCCTGGGCGCACCGCACCGACCCCGAGGACTGGTGGGCCGGCCCCGCGGCCGGCATCAGCGCCATCGGCTTCGTGCTGGAACGGCAGCCGGTGGCCGGGCGCGAGCGCATCCGCGAGGAGTACGACCGACTCACCGCCACCTACCGCCGCGCCGACGGGAGCCTGGCGCTGCCCACCGCCGCGCTGGTCGGCTCCGCCCGGGTCGGCTGATCCGCCCTAGGCTGGTGTCCGGGGCGGCTCGGCGGCTCCGACGTCCCGGGTGAGCGGCGCCGCGGGGCGCCGGCCGAGAGGAGACACCGTGAAGTACCTGATCATGCTCTACGGCAGCCAGCGGGACTACGACGCGATGGCCGGACGGCCCGGCGACCAGCCACCGATGAGCCCGGAGCAGCTCGCCGCGATGCACGCCCACATGGAGACGGTCCACAAGGAGCTGGCCGAGACCGGGGAACTGGTCGACGCGCAGGGGCTCTCCGCGCCGGTGCACGCCCGCCGGGTCCGGCTGCGCGGCGGCGCGCCCGTGGTCACCGACGGCCCGTACGCCGAGACGCAGGAGGTGCTGGCCGGCTACACGATGGTCGAGTGCGCCAGCTTCGACCGGGCCACCGAGATCGCCGCCCGGTTCGTCAACCCGGACGCCGAGGGCGAGTACGTCGACGTGCGGCCGGTCGTGGACGGCATCGAGGAAC
The DNA here is from genome assembly GCF_053890995.1 of Micromonospora sp. I033. Classification (NCBI taxonomy): domain Bacteria; kingdom Bacillati; phylum Actinomycetota; class Actinomycetes; order Micromonosporales; family Micromonosporaceae; genus Micromonospora; species Micromonospora sp. I033. The sequence continues at coordinate 1,188 of NZ_JBSSLX010000343.1, forward strand.
TCCAGGGCTGACCGGTGCCCGCCGACGGCGTCGCGGACCTGCTGCGCACCCTGGCGCCGCAGGTCCTCGGCGCGCTCGTCCGCCGGTACGGGCACTTCGACACGGCCGAGGACGCCACCCAGGAGGCGCTGCTCGCCGCCGCCACCCGCTGGCCCGGCGACGGCCTGCCGGACGATCCGAAGGCGTGGCTGATCACCGTGGCGTCCCGCCGGCTGACCGACCTGCTCCGCGCCGAGCAGGCCCGGCGCCGCCGGGAGGACGGTGTGGCCCGCGAGGTGCCGGCGGACCGGTGGCTGGCACCGCCCGCGGACACCGCGCCGGACGACGCCGACGACAGCCTCATCCTGCTGTTCCTCTGCTGCCACCCGTCGCTGCCGCCGGCCGGGCAGATCGCGCTGACCCTGCGCGCGGTCGGCGGGTTGAGCACCGCCGAGGTGGCCCGGGCGTTCCTGGTGCCGGAGGCGACCATGACCCGGCGGATCACCCGGGCCAAGCAACGCATCCGGGACAGCGGGCTGCCGTTCGCCCCGCCGGCCGGGCCGGAGCGGGCCGCCCGGCTCGACGCCGTGCTGCACGTGCTCTACCTGATCTTCAACGAGGGGTACGCGAGCACCGCCGGGGAGCACCTGCACCGGCCCGACCTGTGCGCCGAGGCGACCCGGCTGGCCCGGTTGCTGCACCGGCTCACCGACGACGCGGAGGTCGCCGGGCTGCTGGCGTTGATGCTGCTCACCGACGCACGCACCCCGGCGCGGACCGGCCCGGACGGGACGCTGGTGCCGATGGCCGAGCAGGACCGGCGATGCTGGCGGGCCGACCAGATCGCCGAGGGGACGTCGCTGGTCGCCGCGGCGCTGCCCCGGGGCACGGTCGGGCCTTACCAGCTCCAGGCGGCGATCGCCGCGCTGCACGACGAGGCGCCCGACGTCGAGGCCACGGACTGGCCGCAGATCGTCGCGCTCTACGAGATGCTGCTGACCCTGCACGACAACCCGGTGGTCCGGCTGAACCACGCCGTGGCGGTGGCCATGGCGCGCGGGCCGCGGGCCGGCCTGGCGCTGCTGGACGCGCTGGCCACCGACCGGCGGGTCGCCGAGGACCACCGCCGGTACGCGGCCCGGGCGCACCTGCTGGAGCTCGCCGGGGAGCCGGACGCGGCGCGCGAGGCGTACCTGGCGGCGGCCCGCCGGTCGATGAACGTGGCCCAGCAGCGCTACCTGCACGGCCGGGCGGCCCGGCTGGGCCCGCTCACTGCTGGTTGAGCACCACCGGGGTGCCCGGGCAGGTCAGGCAGGCGAAGATGCGCAACGAACCATGGCGGCCCACCACCACGCCGGTCCGCTCAGGCGTGGAGTCGATCGTGAGCACCAGCCGCGTCGGGCCGGCGCAGGACGGACACCGGACGGGCTCCGGGTCCGTCAGCGTCCAGAACGGGTGGCCGCCAACCTTCCAGCCGAAGGCCAACGGCCACCGGTCGTAGAACTCCGCGACCGCGTCGTCCTCGTGGTCGCACCCGTCGCCGCCCGCCCCGCCGGGCAGCGCGTCGCGGAGCGTCGCCGGCAGCTCCGCCGGGTCCGGGTAGTCGACCACCTGTTCCGGGTGCAGCCGGCAGGGCCGGGGCAGGTAGTGGTCACTGCCCACCTCGCCCCGGGGCGGGTCGGCGAGCGGGCCGGTCAGCTCGGCCTCGCGGCGCCAGCGCAGGTGGACGGTCGGCCCCCAGGTCGTCGGCTGCTGGTGCTCGAACGGGCACCAGAGCACCTGGAGCAGATCGGTGCCGTCGGGCCGGGGCAGGTCCGGCAGGTCGGCCGCGCGTAGCTGCGCCAGCGCCACCATCGGGTTGGGCGTCGGGTGCGGGCGGGCCACGTAGCGGTGGCCGACGTACGGGCCACCGTTGATCGAGCCGAAGCCGGTGTAGCCGGGCCCGACGAGGCGGGCGATCTCCTCGAGCAACTCCAGCTCCCCCTCGGCCATGACGTGCGCCTGGGTCCGGTGCGCCTCCCGCTGCCGCAGCGCGGCGATCAGCTCCGCCGGGAGGGGCACCTCCTCGGCGACCATGTGCGGGGTGTCGCAGGTCGGCCAGGGCTCGGCGGCCGGCCAGCGCAGCGGCCCGCCGACGTGGCTGTCGGCAGCGGTGACCTCACCCGGCCGGGGGTCCAGCCGGACGGCCGGCCGCCCGAGCGGCGCCAACGCGGGAAAACGGGTCAGCAGCTCAGCCGGCGCAGGGGTGATCATGGCGGGAGCCTAGGCGACCGGTACGACGACGAGCGTGCCCTGCGCAGGCCGGTGTCCGTTCACGTGCCGGCGTCCCGCCACGCGCTGCGCGGATGGCGCAGTCACCGGCCCAGGGGGCGCACGGATCCGGGCGCCCCGTGCGGGGCGCCTGCGGTGTGGAGCGGCCTCAGTCCAGGCCGCGCATGATGTGCGGTTCGCCGTCGTCGTCGCCGAAGCAGCGGTGCAGGGTCTGCGCCCGGGCCCACAGGTCCAGGCTGCTCGGCGGCCCGACGGGC
>NZ_JBSSLX010000344.1:0-3685 GCF_053890995.1 Micromonospora sp. I033
GTGAGCGCGTCCACGGCGAACGGGAGCGCCGCGGCCAGGGCGAAGAGCAGGCCGGCCAGCGGGGTGCCGAGGAGCCCGCCCGCCACGGCCGCGCCGGCCTGGAGCCGGCCGTTGGCGGTGGGCAGGGCCGCCGGCGACACCAGCGACGGCAGCAGCGCGAAGGCGGACGCGTCGAACAGCGTGCCCAGGGTGGCGAGCAGGAACGCGGCGGCGGCCAGCGCGGCGACCCCGGCCCGGCCGGTGACGACCAGCCCGGCCAGCGCGGCCACCACCGCGGCCCGCGCCCCGTCCACCGCCGCCATCGTGCGGCGCCGGTCCCACCGGTCGGCGTACGCGCCGCCGAGCAGCCCGAACAGCAGCGGCGGGAGTTGCCCCGCCACGGTCACCGCGGCGATCGCCCGGGGGTCGCGGGTGAGCGTGGCGGCCAGCAGGGCCAGGGCCGGCGTACGCAGCGCGTCGCCGAACCGGGACGAGACGGCGGCGGACCAGAGCAGTCGGTAGTCGCGGCCGAGCGCGGGAGCGGTCATGCCGACGGACCCTGCGGCCTGAACCCGGTCGAGGGTCAAGCGGCGCGGGATGTGAGGCGACCGACGGGTAACCGAGGCTCCACCAGCTTGGGCGCGCGGTCTAGGCTGGCCCGGTGGCGGTGGAACAGCAGGCGCGGGGCGCGGCGAACGGCGCGACGGGTGCGGGCCGGCGTCGGTCCCGCCGGGACGAGATCCTGGAGATCGCGGTCGGGCTCTTCGCGGCGCGCGGCTACCACGGGGTGTCGATGGACGACATCGGCGCCGCCGCCGGGGTCACCGGCCCGGCGCTCTACCACCACTTCGCCGGCAAGGAGGCGATGCTTGTCGCCGCGCTGATCCCGGTCAGCGAGGGGCTGCTCGCCGGTGGCAAGGAGCGGGCCGCCAACCACCCCGACGACCCGCGCGGCACGCTGGAGTCGCTGATCGACTTCCACGTCGACTTCGCGCTGGCCAACCCCGCGGTGATCGCCCTGCACCTGCACGAGCTGGACCGCCTCCCCGACGAGCCGCGCCGCCGGATCCGCCGGCTCCAGCGGATGTACGTCGAGGAGTGGGTCACCGTGCTGACCGCACTGCACCCCGGGCTGCCCGACGGCGAGGCGCGGGTGCTGGCACACGCCGCGTTCGGCCTCATGAACTCCACCCCGTTCCTCGGCGGCGAGGTGGACCGCCGCCGCCGGGCCGAGCTGCTGCGGGGCGCGACCCTCGCCGCCCTGCTCGCCCCCACGGACCCGGCCTGACGCCCGGCGCGCCTTAACGCCCGTTAAGCGCGCGCGCCGTACGCGTGTTAAGAAGGGGCCCCTGCTATGCAAGAGGCGTCAAGAAGGGACCCTTCCTTGTTCGAATCGCTGTTGGTGGCCAACCGGGGCGAGATCGCGCGCCGGATCATCCGCACCGCGAGGAAGCTCGGCGTCCGTGCGATCGCCGTGCACTCGGAGGCCGACGCCGGGCTGCCCTTCGTCACCGAGGCCGACGAGGCGGTCTGCGTCGGCCCGGCCAATCCCGCGCTCAGCTACCGCAACGTCGAGGCGATCCTCGCCGCCGCGCGGGACACCGGCGCCCAGGCGATCCACCCCGGCTACGGCTTCCTGTCGGAGAACGCGGAGTTCGCCCGTACCGTCGAGGCCGGTGGCCTGATCTGGGTCGGGCCCGGCGCGGACGCGATCGCCGCGATGGGCGACAAGATCAACGCCCGGAACCTGATGGCGGCGGCCGGGGTGCCGGTCGCGCCGGGCACCACCGACCCGGCGGCCGACCTGGCCGCGGCGGTCGCCGCCACCGACGAGATCGGCTACCCGGTGATGGTCAAGGCCGCGGCCGGTGGCGGCGGCATGGGCATGGGCGTGGCGACCGACGAGGCCGCGCTGCGCACCGAGTACGACAAGGTCCGCTCGTTCGCCGAGCGGATGTTCGGCGACGGCTCGGTGCTGATCGAGCGGTACTTCCCCCGGGTACGCCACGTCGAGGTGCAGATCCTCGGCCTGGCCGACGGGCGGGTGGTGGCCCTCGGCGAGCGCGAGTGCTCGGTGCAGCGCCGCAACCAGAAGCTGGTCGAGGAGTCCCCGTCCCCGGCGGTCTCGCCCGAGCTGCGTTCGCGGTTCCTGGCGGCGGCGGTCCGCGCGGGCGAGGCGGTCAACTACCGCAACGCCGGCACGGTCGAGTGCCTCCTCGATCCCGCCACGAACGAGTTCTTCTTCCTGGAGATGAACACCCGGCTCCAGGTCGAGCACCCGGTCACCGAGTACGTCTACGGCGTCGACCTGGTCGAGGAGCAGCTGCGGGTGGCCGCCGGGCTGGCCCCGACCTTCGACCCGGACGCGCTCGCGCCGCGCGGGCACGCCATCGAGCTGCGGATCAACGCCGAGGACCCGAAGCGGTTCCTGCCCGGCCCGGGCGCGATCACCACCTGGAACGAGCCGGCCGGCGAGGGCGTCCGGGTCGACTCCGGCTACGTCGCCGGCAACACGGTCACCCCCTTCTACGACAGCCTGATGGCCAAGCTGATCGTCAGCGGCGCCACCCGCACCGAGGCGGTCGAGCGGGCGCGGGCCGCGGTGGCCCAGTTCGAGATCGCCGGCCCCAAGAACAACCTCCCCTTCTTCGCCGAACTGCTGGAGAACGAGGAGTTCCTCTCCGGCGACTACGACACCGGCATCGTCTCCCGCATGCGCTGACCCCACCCCCACCCCCGTTGATCATGAGGTTGGCGGCGACACAACGGGCAGAATCTGCCGCCAACCTCATGATCGACGGGGGTGGGAGGGGAAGGGTGGGATGCTGGGGAGCATCCATCACGTAACACCGTCACAGTGAGGTGACCCCTTATGGCGGAACTGCCGGACTTCGTTTCCATCCGGGAGGTCGGGCCGCGGGACGGGCTGCAGAACGAGGAGCCGATCCCGACCGACGCCAAGGTGCGGCTGATCGACGCGCTCTCGCGTACGGGTGTGCGGCGGATCGAGGCCGTCTCGTTCGTGCACCCGAAGGCGATCCCGCAGATGGCGGACGCCGACGAGGTGTGGCAGCGGGCCGCGAAGGCCGATGGGGTGCGCTACTCCGCGCTGGTGCCGAACAGCCGGGGCGCGCAGCGCGCCCTGACCGCCGGTTTCACCGAGATCGAGGTGGTGGTCTCGGCCAGCGACACGCACAACCGGCGCAACGTCAACCGCTCCACGGAGGAGTCGCTCGACGACATCGCCGAGCTGATCGACCTGCTGCACAGCGCGGGCGCGACCGCCGAGGTGATCGTGGCGACCAGCTTCGGCTGCCCGTACGAGGGGGACGTCGACCCGAAGCGGGTGGCCGGGATCGTCGACCGGGTGGTGCGGGACGGCGCCGACCGGGTGGCCTTCGGCGACACCACCGGCATGGGTACGCCCCGGCGGGTCCGTGAGCTGGTCACCGCGGTCCGCGACCGCAACGCCCACGTGCCGGTGCTGCTGCACTTCCACAACACCCGCGGCACCGCACTGGCCAACATGCTCACCGCCATGGAGCTGGGCATCACCGAGTTCGACGCCAGCGTCGGCGGTCTCGGCGGCTGCCCGTACGCCCCGGGCGCCAGCGGCAACCTGGCCACCGAGGAGGCCGTGCACATGCTGCACGACATGGGCATCGACACCGGGATCGACCTGGACGCGCTCATCGAGGCCGCCGAG
>NZ_JBSSLX010000345.1:0-3548 GCF_053890995.1 Micromonospora sp. I033
TCGTGGTGCTGCGGCCGGGCGCCGGCCTCGACCCGCTCGGCGTCGCCGCCGGCCTGGCCGGCACCGCCGCCATGGCGGCCGGGCTGGTGCTCACCCGCCGCTGGGGCCGGCCGGCCGGGGTGGGCACCCTCGCCGCGACCAGCTGGCAGCTCGTCGCCGGCGGCCTGCTGATCGTGCCGGTCGCCGCCGCCGTGGAGGGCGCGCCGCCCGCGCCGGACGGGCCGGCCCTGCTCGGGTACGCGTGGCTCGGGCTGGTCGGCACCGCGCTGGCGTACGCGCTCTGGTTCCGGGGCGCGGCCCGGCTGCCGGTCACCCGGGTGTCGGTGCTCGGCGCGCTCAGCCCGCTGACCGCCGCGACCCTCGGCTGGCTGGTGCTCGGCCAGGCGCTCACCCCCATCCAGCTCGCCGGCTTCGCGGTGGCGGTCGGCGCCATGGTGCTCGGCCAGCTTCCCGGACGGGCCGCACCGGCCACCGGGAAGGCCACTCCGGGCGCCGGGCGGGTCGCGCCGGACGAGCGGGGTGGTCAGCCGGCGCGCAGCCGGCGCCACTCACCGGCCGGGGCCTCGGCGGCGGCCACGCCCTCGGGCAGCGCGCCGGGCGGCAGTTCCGCAGCCGCGGCGAGCGGCAGGGTGAACCGGTGCGCGGCGGACGGCGCGGCCGCGTGCGACTGGTCGAGCAACCAGCGCACCTCGTCGACCGTCCAGCCCAGGCCGGCCCGGCCGGCCAGCTCCCGGACCAACCGCAGGCCGACCCGGGTGTCGTCGTCGTAGAAGCGCATGCACCAGTGGTGCGCCCACATGCCGAGCGCGCGCAGCCCGGCGGCGTCGAGCGAGCCGACCAGCCGGCCGCAGGCGGTGTCGGCGAAGGCGCGCCCCGGGTCGTCGGCCCGGTCCCGTTCGATCGCCCCGTACGCGGCCGGCGCCACGACCCGCATCCGGTCGTAGAAGCCCTGCACCACCGCACCGTCCAGCCGTGTCCGCCCCGATCGCATCAGCGGACACCCCGCCCGGCCACGCTCGCCATGCCCCGCACCCTTTCTTGAGTTGGTGGCGGGACCGTACCGGCCACTACCGACACTTTCCCGGGCGGAATCCGTTGCCGCGCCAGGGATAGCTGGACTGAGCTGGGGCGTCTGTATCTGTGACGACAACGAGCGGGAGGGTGGGTGGACGAGGACGACCGGGCCCGGCTGGCCGAGTTCGTGACCAGCCGCACGCCGGCGTTGATGCGGGTGGCGTACCTGCTCACCGGCGACCGGCACGCGGCCGAGGACCTGTTCCAGTCGGCGCTGGCCAGGACCATCCCGAGGTGGCGGACGCTGCGGCACGCCGACCCGGAGGGCTACCTGCGCACGGTCATGTACCGGGAGCAGGTGAGCTGGTGGCGGCGGCTGCGGCGACGCCGGGAGACGGCGCTCACCGGGGCCGACGAGGCGGTCCAGCCGGATCCCAGCGGTGGCACCGACGTACGCCTGGCGATGCGGGCGGCGCTGCGGCTGCTGCCGCCGGCCCAGCGCACGGTGCTGGTCCTGCGCTACTACGAGGACCTCACCGAGACCCAGGTGGCCGAGGCGCTGGGCTGCACGGTCGGCACGGTACGCAGCCGGACCCACCGCGCGGTGACCCGGCTGCGCCAGCTCCTGCCGGACGTCGAACTCCTGGAGGTACGGCGGTGACCACGCCCTTCGAGGACCTCATCCGCGCCACCCTCTCCGACCTGGCCGAGGAGGCACCCAGAGTGCAGGACCAGTTGACCCCGGCGGAGCGCCGGTTCCGGAACCGGCGCTCCGCCGGGGTCAACTGGTCCTGCACTCTGGGTGCCTCCTCGGCCAGGTCGGAGAGGGTGGCGCGGATGAGGTCCTCGAAGGGCGTGGTCACCGCCGTACCTCCAGGAGTTCGACGTCCGGCAGGAGCTGGCGCAGCCGGGTCACCGCGCGGTGGGTCCGGCTGCGTACCGTGCCGACCGTGCAGCCCAGCGCCTCGGCCACCTGGGTCTCGGTGAGGTCCTCGTAGTAGCGCAGGACCAGCACCGTGCGCTGGGCCGGCGGCAGCAGCCGCAGCGCCGCCCGCATCGCCAGGCGTACGTCGGTGCCACCGCTGGGATCCGGCTGGACCGCCTCGTCGGCCCCGGTGAGCGCCGTCTCCCGGCGTCGCCGCAGCCGCCGCCACCAGCTCACCTGCTCCCGGTACATGACCGTGCGCAGGTAGCCCTCCGGGTCGGCGTGCCGCAGCGTCCGCCACCTCGGGATGGTCCTGGCCAGCGCCGACTGGAACAGGTCCTCGGCCGCGTGCCGGTCGCCGGTGAGCAGGTACGCCACCCGCATCAACGCCGGCGTGCGGCTGGTCACGAACTCGGCCAGCCGGGCCCGGTCGTCCTCGTCCACCCACCCTCCCGCTCGTTGTCGTCACAGATACAGACGCCCCAGCTCAGTCCAGCTATCCCTGGCGCGGCAACGGATTCCGCCCGGGAAAGTGTCGGTAGTGGCCGGTACGGTCCCGCCACCAACTCAAGAAAGGGTGCGGGGCATGGCGAGCGTGGCCGGGCGGGGTGTCCGCTGATGCGATCGGGGCGGACACGGCTGGACGGTGCGGTGGTGCAGGGCTTCTACGACCGGATGCGGGTCGTGGCGCCGGCCGCGTACGGGGCGATCGAACGGGACCGGGCCGACGACCCGGGGCGCGCCTTCGCCGACACCGCCTGCGGCCGGCTGGTCGGCTCGCTCGACGCCGCCGGGCTGCGCGCGCTCGGCATGTGGGCGCACCACTGGTGCATGCGCTTCTACGACGACGACACCCGGGTCGGCCTGCGGTTGGTCCGGGAGCTGGCCGGCCGGGCCGGCCTGGGCTGGACGGTCGACGAGGTGCGCTGGTTGCTCGACCAGTCGCACGCGGCCGCGCCGTCCGCCGCGCACCGGTTCACCCTGCCGCTCGCCGCGGCTGCGGAACTGCCGCCCGGCGCGCTGCCCGAGGGCGTGGCCGCCGCCGAGGCCCCGGCCGGTGAGTGGCGCCGGCTGCGCGCCGGCTGACCACCCCGCTCGTCCGGCGCGACCCGCCCGGCGCCCGGAGTGGCCTTCCCGGTGGCCGGTGCGGCCCGTCCGGGAAGCTGGCCGAGCACCATGGCGCCGACCGCCACCGCGAAGCCGGCGAGCTGGATGGGGGTGAGCGCCTGGCCGAGCACCAGCCAGCCGAGGGTCGCGGCGGTCAGCGGGCTGAGCGCGCCGAGCACCGACACCCGGGTGACCGGCAGCCGGGCCGCGCCCCGGAACCAGAGCGCGTACGCCAGCGCGGTGCCGACCAGCCCGAGCCACGCGTACCCGAGCAGGGCCGGCCCGTCCGGCGCGGGCGGCGCGCCCTCCACGGCGGCGGCGACCGGCACGATCAGCAGGCCGCCGGCGACGAGCTGCCAGCTGGTCGCGGCGAGGGTGCCCACCCCGGCCGGCCGGCCCCAGCGGCGGGTGAGCACCAGCCCGGCCGCCATGGCGGCGGTGCCGGCCAGGCCGGCGGCGACGCCGAGCGGGTCGAGGCCGGCGCCCGGCCGCAGCACCACGA
>NZ_JBSSLX010000346.1:0-3520 GCF_053890995.1 Micromonospora sp. I033
CGCCGTACCCGCCCGCGGACGGGCTGGGAACGGTCCCCGAGTGGCTCCGCCAGCCGGCCGTCGCGCCCGAGCCGCGTCGCGGCGACCGGTTGCGGATCTGGCTGGGCGACCACTCGGGCAGGCTGCTCGGCGGCGCCGCGGCCCTGCTGCTGCTCGCCTTCTTCGGCCTGGTCGCCACGGGCGGCTACCGGTCCTTCCAGCGGTGGGCGGAGCCGGCGACGGCGTACCCGACGATCAGCCAGCCGGTCGGCGAGCAGGCAGTCACCTCCGCGTCACCACCGCCGGCGGCCGGCCCGTTCGACGGCACGCCGGCGGCCGACTTCCCCGAGGGGGCGGCCGGGATCACCCTGCCCGCGGCGAAGCGGACCGGGCCGTTCACGGAGAAGCAGGTGGCCGACGCCCTGGCCAAGGTCCGCAAGGCGCTGGTGACCGGCCGGCTGGACCGCACGTTCATGACCTCGAAGGACCCGGACCGGCTGCTCCGGCAGTTCGCCCCGGACGCCCGGGCCGACCTGCGCCACGACTTCAACTCCGACGCCTTCGCCAACTACGCCACCCGGCTCGCGCCGGGCGCGCGCATCGCCACGGACCAGCCGCGGGTGAAGGGCCGGGTCAGCTACCGGGCCGCGAAGGACGACCAGGGCATCCGCATCCTGGAGGTGACCAGCAACTTCGTCTGGGCGTACGCCTTCCGCACCAGCGGGGGGCTGCCCGGCGACGGGGTGGTCGTGGTGCACGACACGGTGGTCTGGAGCGTGCCGCATCCCGCCGACGTGCGGAGCGGCTCCAACGGGCTCTGGATCGAGGAAGCGGCCTCGTACGGCTCCAACATCGACTGTGCGGCGTTCGACAAGGGCCTGCTCGACGTGGGCAGCCCCAGCTACGGCGGACCGGCGGACACGGACCCGGACGCCGTCTTCGACCCCGACCGCACCCTCGACGTCCCCGACACCTGCTGAGACCGGCACCGGCGGACGGCGGCGATCGGCCCTCGCGGGGGATTCCGCGCCGGGCGACAAGGTGGGACACTCACTGACATCTCGCCCACTCCTGACCGGAGGCCGCGATGACCGACGATCGGCCGGAATCCGCACCACCGCGCCACCCCGCCCCCACGCCCGGCCACCGGCCGGGACCGCCGACGGCGGCCGAGTGGCAGCGCCGGCCGCCGCCCGTCGGGGGCGATCCGGGCCGCGACGACGGGCTGCGGGGCTGGCTGAGCCGGCACTCCGGCTCGCTGATGACCGGCGCGACGGCGCTGCTGCTGCTCGCCTTCGTCGGGGTGGTCGGCGGGGCCGTCCTGGTGTCGATGCCGTCCGCAGGTGGGCGGCCGGTGGTGTACCCGACGTTCGGCCCGCCCACCGGCGCACCGGCCGCCACGTCCGCCGCACCACCCCGGGTGTCCGGCCCCTTCGACGGCACCCCCGCCGCCGGGTTCGCGCAGGGGCAGGCGGGTATCGCCCTGCCGGCCGCCAAGCGGACCGGCCCGTTCACCGAGAAGCAGGTGGCGACCGCCCTGGCGAAGGTCCGGACGGTCCTGGTGACCGCGCGGCTCGACCGCCGGTTCATGACCACGAAGGACCCGGAGCCGCTGATCCGGCAGTTCGCCCGGGACGCCCGCGCCGACCTGCGCGAGAGCTTCGCGTCCGACGCCTTCGCCGCGTACGCCACCCGGCTGGCGCCCGGCGCCCGGCTCACCGCCGACCAGCCCAGGGTGAAGGGCCGGATCAGCTACCGGGCCACCAAGGACGCCGACGGCATCCGCATCCTGGCGGTGACCACCAACTTCGTCTGGGCGTACCCCTTCCGGACCAGCAGCACCGTGCCGGGCGACGGGCTGGTCGTCGTGCACGACACGGTGGTCTGGAGCATGCCGCATCCCGACGACGTCGAGCGCGGCTCGAACGGGCTGTGGATCGAGGACGCGAACTCGTACGCCGCCAACGTCGACTGCGCGGCCTTCGACAAGGGCCTGCTCGGCCCGGGCAGCCGCGGCTTCGGCGGCCCGGACGGCCCGGACCCGGACGCGGTCTTCGACCCCGCCGCGACGCTGGACCTCCCGGACACCTGCTGAGCCGGGGTCAGCGGACCGCGCCGACCACCGCCCAGCCGCCGGAGCGCAGCCGCAGCAGCAGGGCGACCAGCCGGAGCACCACGAACAGGGTCAGCCCGGCCCAGATCCCGCCCAGCCCGAGGTCGAGCCCGTAGGCCAGCCAGATGGCCGGCAGGAAGCCGCCCAGCGCCGCCACGATGGTGAGGTTGCGCAGGTAGCGCACGTCCCCCGCGCCGATCAGCACGCCGTCCAGGGCGAACACCACGCCGCCGATCGGCTGGAGCGCGACGAACCAGGGCCAGGCGACCATGGCCTGCTCGCGTACCTCGGTGTCGGAGCTGAACCACGACGGCAGCAGGCCGGCGCCGGCGGCGATGAGCACCGCGAACGCCACGCCGCAGAGGCCGCCGAGCAGGGCGATCCGCCGGGCGAGGGCGCGCGCCGCGGCGGCGTCGCCGGCGCCGAGCGCGGCGCCGATCAGCGACTGCGCGGCGATCGCCAGGGCGTCCAGCACCAGGGCGGTGAAGAACCAGAGTTGTACGGCGATCTGGTGCGCGCCGACGGCGGCGGCGCCGAACCGGGCCGCCACGGCGGTCGCGGACAGGAAGCTGGCCTGGAAGGCGACGCCCCGGATGAGCAGGTCGCGGCTGAGCGTCAACTGCTGGCCGATCAGCCGGGGCCGGGGGCGCAGCGGGACCCGCTCGCGGACCAGGGCCGCCGCGAAGAGGCCGCCGGAGATGGTCTGCGCCACCGCGTTCGCCACCGCCGAGCCGGGTAGGCCGAGCCCGGCGGGATAGACCAGCAGCGGGCAGAGCAGCGCGGAGAGCAGGTTCGGCGCGAGCACGAAGAGCAGCGGCCGGCGGGTGTCCTGGATGCCGCGAAGCCAGCCGTTGCCGGCCGCCGCGAGCAGCAGGCCGGGCGCGCCGAGCGCGGCGATCCGCAGCCAGGTCGCGGCGGCATCGGCCACCTCGCCGGGGCCGCCGACGAGGGTACGGGCCAACCACCCACCCCCGACCTGCATGGCGAGCGCCACCAGCACGCCGACGCTCAGGGCGAGCCAGGACGCCTGCACACCCTCGGCCACCGCCGCGGCCCGGTCCCCCGCGCCGAACCGCCGGGCCGACCGCCCCGTGGTGCCGTAGGCGACGACGGTGCCGAGCCAGGCGGTCAGCGTCAGCACCGTGCCGCCGACGGCGAGCGCGGCGAGCGGGACCCGGCCCAGGTGCCCGACCACGGCGGTGTCGACCAGCACGTAGAGCGGCTCGGCGGCGAGCACCACCAACGCCGGCAGGGCGAGCGCGGCAATCCGCCGAGCCGTGGCGGACTGGGCGGCGGGCGCGACTGTCTGACTCATCGCCGCCGATCCTGGCACGCCCGCCGTAAGGAACACAACCCCGGCCGACACTTACCGACCCGGCCGCACCCCTCCGTTGATCATGAGGTTGGCGGCGGTGTGGATCTCCAGAA
>NZ_JBSSLX010000347.1:0-3515 GCF_053890995.1 Micromonospora sp. I033
CTCGGCGGGCATGTCGCGCGGCGCCGTCGTGAGGCGGTCGGCGGTGGCCCGGAGCAGGCGGGCCAGCCGGTCACGCGGTCGTCGGGGCGGCGGCACTGCCGGACTCCAGTTCCAGCCCCTCGTACGCCAGGGTCAGCGCCTCGATGGCGATCTCCTGGGCGAGGGTGTTCAGGTGCGCGCCCCGCCACCGCGTCGGCCACGCGTTGATCATGTTCCAGCGCAGCACCTCGGCGGTGCCGGCCGGGTCGAGCAGCACCACCGAGACGTTGCGCCGGCTCACCGTGCCCTTCGCCGCCGCGTTCACCCAGTCCCACAGCTCGCGCGACGAGGTCAGGCCGAAGTGGAGGGTGACCGGGGCGTACTCGACCTGGCCGGGGACCGCGCGGATCCGCTCGTTGCCGGCCTCCCGGTACGCCAGCGACGGTATGGCCACCTCGAAGCCGCTGACCTCGGTGAAGTGCCCGTTGGTGATGCCGTTGATGAGCAGCTTGAAGTGGTACGCCCGGTAGGGGTCGACGGGCGCGCCCGGCTGCGGGGTGGCCGTGGTGGGCATGTCAGCCTCCGATCGTCTCGGTTTCGGTGCCGCCGGCCCACTGGCTCAGCTTGAACACCACGAACTCCGCGGGCTTGACCACCGCGATGCCGATGTGCGCCACCACCATCCCGGCGTCGCGCACGTCGGCCGGGTTGGTCTCCTCGTCGCACTTGACGAAGAACGCCTCCTCGGGCGTGCGGCCGAGCAGCGCGCCGTCCCGCCACACCCGGGTGAGGAACGCGCCGATGTCCCGCCGGATCGAGCGCCACAGGGTGTAGTCGTTCGGTTCGAACACCATCCACCGGGTGCCGTTGGCGATGGCCTGCTCGATGGCGATGGAGAGCCGCCGCACGTTCAGGTAGCGCCATTCGCTGGCCTCGGCGGCGAGCGTACGGGCGCCCCAGAGCCGGATGCCCTCGCCGGCGAAGAAGCGGATCACGTTGACGCCCTTGGGGTTGAGCACGTCGTGCTCGGGCCGGGTGACCCGGTACGCCAGGTCGACCGCGCCGCGTACCGGCTCGTTGGCCGGCGCCTTGTGCACCCCGCGCAGCGCGTCGGTGCGGGCCCAGATGCCGGCCACGTGCCCGCTCGGCGGGGTGAGCACGAGCTCGCCGCTGAGCGGGTCGCGGACCCCGATCCAGGGGAAGTAGTAGGTGGCGAAGTCCGACTGTCGGGGCCGGTCGCCGCCGGGTGGGTCGTCGTCCGGCTTCGGCGTACCCTCGGCGGGCTTGCCGGACGACTTGCCGGGCGTGGCGACCCGGGTGAGCCGGGAGATGTCCTCCACCGCCGGCGGCGGGTCGCAGATGGCGACCATGGTGCGCAGCCGCTCGGCCATGCTGATCAGCGCCTCGTGCGAGACGGGGTCGTGGTAGCCGGGCGCGGCCAGGATGGAGATCTCGTCGATGGCCTCCAGCAGTTGCAGGCCGCTGCGCTTCCCCCCGGTGCCGGTGAGCTGACCGCCCTCGCCGACGTTGACCACCCAGCAGCGGGTACCGCCGTTGTCGAGGAAGCCGAACACCGCGCGGGCCAGGGGGGTGCTCTCCAGGTGCTCGCCGTCGGCGTAGAGCCGGAGGAACTCCGACCAGCTGTTCACGGCGGTGGCCTGGTTGACGCGGGCGGTGCGGTTCGGCGCGATCCCGACGAAGGCGGCGATGCTCGTGCCGACCGGGCCGATCGGGCGGGCGCCGCTGGGGACCTCCTCGACGTAGATGCCGGGGGAGAAGTAGGTGGGCATCGGTCCTCCTCGAGGAGTCAGTCGGGGGTGCAGACGACGACGAGGTCGTTGTCGGCGGGGTCCAGCTCGGCGGTGTGGGTGCGGCCCCGGCCGACCAGCCGGATCCGCACCGGCCGGTCCGGGTCGTCGGGGTCGTGCGGGACGCCGACCAGCCGGAACCGGCCGGCAGCGTCGGTCTCGGTGGCCTGGGCGGTGCCGACCAGCTCGACCCGCATGGCGGCGAGCGGCTGGTGCTCCGGCCCGACCACCCGGCCGTCGAGGGTGCGCAGGTCGAGCTGCCGCAGCCGCAGCGGCTGCCGCACCGGCGGCGCGGCCGGTGCCGGCCGGTCGATCCGCGCCGGCACCTCGAGCAGCAGCGCGGGGCGGGGCGCCACGCCGAGGGCCCGCCAGAGCGCCGGGTCCCCGGCGGCCAGCACCACCTCGGGCTGGCCGGCCGCGGTGGCGGCGGCGAGCACCCGGTCCAGCGCCGGCAGCGCCGCCGGCCCGCCGCCGCTGACCAGCAGCCGGACCACGAACCGGTACGGCTCGCGCGCCCCGCCGCTGCCCGCGGTCTGCCGGGCCGGCCGCAGCTCCAGCGGCCAGAGGGTGAGGCCGCCGTCGGGGTCGTCGCGGGGCGGGCCGACCGGGACGGGGTGACCCGCCGCCCCGGTCAGCCAGGCCGCGAGGTCCGCGACGGCCGCCTCGATCGCGCCGGTCATCGCGGCGGGGTCCCCTGGATCCGGTACGCGATGGCCTCGTTCCAGACGTGCGGGTAGACGCCGATCTCGAAGTAGCGGGTGAACCGGTTGATCGGCGCGTTGCTGTGGTCGTGCCAGAGCAGCCACACCGGGGCGATGGTGAACAGCACGTAGTTGAGCGCGACCAGCGGCAGGTAGAGCGGGCCGAGCAGCCGCGCCTGGAGGATGTGCACGTCCTCGTGCCGCTGGATGCCGGGGCTGGAGCCGGCGCAGACGGTGCCGATGGTGGTGGCGTAGCGGGGCGAGACGCCCTCGACCACGTTGACCCGCCCGCTGGCCTGGGAGACCACCCGGTCGAGCTGGTGCCCGAAGACCAGGTGCAGGGCCAGGTAGAGCGCGCCCGCGACGGTGTTGAGCAGGCTCCAGGTGTGGTCGACCACGAAGAGGAAGATCCCCTTCGGGTCCGGGCCGTACGTGCCGGCGGTCGCGACCGCCCAGCCGAACGGGGCGCCGACGAGCAGCCCGACGACCGCGCCGACGAGCAGGCCGATGGTGCCGCCGGCCGCCCCGCCGAGCACGGCGCCGAGGACGATGTGGACGGCGGCGCTGATGATGCCGAGGATCATGGGGGTCACCTCTCTCAGACCCAGGAGCGGAGGTAGCGGGGCTCGCGGCCCTGGGCGAGCTGGGTCGGCGACGCGTTCGTCGCCTGCCGGTTGCCCGGGGGCAGCTGGTTGATGCCGAGGGCGGCGGAGAAGATGACCAGCCCGTTGAAGAACGCGATGATCCACTTTTCCGGGCCGGCGTCGGCGGCGAAGGCGGCGGTCAGGTACGACAGGACGAGCGCGAAGCCCAGCGCGATCCACTTGCGCGCCTTGTCGCCGCTCGGGCCGATCAGGCCGCCGATGACGTTGGTGGCGAGCAGGGTGGCGGCGCTGGCGCCGGTGAGGCTGCCCAGGGCGGCCCAGGTGAAGAGATCGTTCACGGCGATCCCCCCTCTTCGATCGTGCGGTGGTGCGGTCGGGGTGGGGCTGACGATCGCCCCGATCATGCCGCTGCCGGACTGGCG
>NZ_JBSSLX010000348.1:0-3421 GCF_053890995.1 Micromonospora sp. I033
CCACCAGGCCGGGCGGGCCGCTCTCCGGGTCGTGCCGGTGCATCGCCAGCCCGCCGACGGCGAGTCCGCGCGCGGCGGCCGCCGCCAGCACCGCCGCCTCGGTCGGGCCGCCGGGTCGCAGGTGGACGGTGGCGTGCAGGCCGGCCGACACCCCGGCCAGGGCCGAGCGGTCGCCCAACCGGTCCAGCAGCAGGTCCCGCCGCTGCCGGTAGCGGCGCCGGACCGTGCGGACCTGCCGGTCGTAGCCGTGGTCGCGGATCAGCTCGGCGAGGGCGAGCTGGCCGATCGTCTCGCTGTGCAGGTCCAGGTGGCGCTTGGCCTCCACCACCGGCTCCACCAGCCGCGCCGGCAGCACCAGCCAGGCCAGGCGCAGCGCCGGCCCGAGCGTCTTCGCGGCCGTGCCCACGTACGCGACCTGCTCGGGCGCGGTGCCCTGGACCGCGCCGACGGGCTGCCGGTCGTAGCGGAACTCGCCGTCGTAGTCGTCCTCGATCACCAGGCCGCCGGTGGCCCGCGCCCACTCGGCCAGCGCGTGCCGGCGGGCCGGGTGCAGGGTCACCCCGGTCGGGAACTGGTGCGCCGGGGTCACCACGGCGGCCCCCACCCGGGCCAGCGGGCCGGCGCCGAGCAGGTCGGTGCGCGCGCCGAGCCCGTCCACCGGCAACGGCAGCACGGTGCCGCCGTGCCGGCGGACCACCTCCCGGTGGAAGGCCAGCCCGGGATCCTCCATGGCGACCGTGGGCGTGCCGGCGTCCCGGAGCACGCCGGTGAGCAGCACCAGGGCCTGGACGTAGCCGGTGGTGACCACGATCCGCTCCGGGTCGGCCAGCACGCCCCGCGCCCGCCCCAGGTAGCCGGCGAGCGCCCGGCGCAGCTCCGGCCGGCCGCGCGGATCGCCGTAGCCGTACGCCTCGGCGGGGGCGACGGCCAGCGCCCGCCGGGTGGCCCGCAGCCAGGCGGTGACCGGGAAGAGCCCGACGTCGGGGCTGCCGGGGCGCAGGTCGTACCGGAAGGCCGGTGGCCCGGGCGGCGGCGTGGCCGGCGGCGGCGCGGCCAGGCGCAGCCTGCTCACCTCCGTGCCGGCGCCGACCCGGGCGACCAGCCAGCCCTCGGCGACCAGCTGGTCGTAGGCGGCGCTGACGGTGCCCCGGGACAGGCCCAGCTCGGCGGCGAGGGTGCGGGTGGCCGGCAGCCGGGTGGCCGGCGCGAGCCGGCCGTCGCGGATGGCGTCCCGCAGCGCCCGTTCCAGGCCGGCCCGCCGGCCGCCGCCGGCGTCCAGCTCCAGGTGCAGGTCGACGCCGAGATCGGCCCAGTCCATCGGCACGGAATTGGAGCTTACGGGCGGGCCGCCGGCGCGGCGAGACTGACCGCATGACCGAGCTGAGCCGGCGGGCCACCGCGCTGCGCGCGCTGCATCGCCCCCGGGAGCCGCTGATCCTGCCGAACGCCTGGGACCCCGGGTCCGCCCGGGCCGTGGTCGCGGCCGGCTTCCCGGCCGTCGCCACCAGCAGCGCCGCGGTCGCCGAGGCGCTCGGCCACGCCGACGGCGAGGCCACGCCGGTGGCCGAGATGTTCGCCGCGGTCGCCCGGATCGCCGCCGCGGTCCCCGTCCCGGTCACCGCCGACCTCGAACGGGGGTACGGGCTGCGCCCGGCCGAGCTGGTCGAGCGGCTGCTGGCGGCCGGGGCGGTGGGCTGCAACATCGAGGACTCCGACCCGCGTACCGGGGTGCTGCACGACGTCGAGGAGCAGGCCGACCTGCTGGCCGGGATCCGGGCGGCCGCCGGGGCGGCCGGCGTCGACCTGGTGCTCAACGCTCGGGTCGACGTGCACCTGCGGGCGTACGGGCCGGCGCCGGAGCGGCTCGGCGAGGCGGTGCGCCGGGCCCGCCGCTACCGGGCGGCCGGGGCGGACAGCGTCTACCCGATCCTGCTGGCCGACCCGGCGCAGATCCGCGACCTCGTCGCCGAGGTGGACGCACCGGTCAACGTCATGGCCCGGCCCGGCGCGCCCGCACCGGCCGAGCTGGCGGCCCTCGGCGTGGCCCGGATCAGCTTCGGTTCCGGCGTGTACGCGGCCGCCCGCGCCCGCGCCGCCGAGCTGCTCGCCACCGTCCGCGCCGGCGGCGACCCGTTCGGATCCTGACCCGCGCCGCCGCGTCGGGTCGCCGGATGGCGGCCGGGACGGCAGGATGGGCGGATGGGCGCCGCTGACGAGACCCGGGACGGGGTGTCGCTGACCAACCTGGACCAGCCGCTGTTCGACGGGGCCGGCGCCACCAAGCGCGACCTGGTCGACTACCTGGACGCCGTGCACCAGCGGATCCTGCCCGGGTTGCGGGACCGGCCGCTGTCGGTGGTCCGGGTGCGGCCCGGCCAGGACCCGTTCATGCAGAAGAACCTGCCGAAGTACACGCCGGACTGGGTGCGCCGCACCTCGGTCTGGGCGGAGGCCTCGCACCGCAGCATCTCGTACGCCCTCTGCGACGACCGGCGGACGCTGCTCTGGTTCGCCAACCAGCGGGCGGTCGAGTACCACCCGACGCTGGGCCACGCCGGCCACCCCGAGCACCCCACCCACCTGGTGCTCGACCTGGACCCGCCGGCGGGCGACTCGTTCGGCATGGCGGTCCGCACCGCGCTGCTGGTCCGGCAGGCGCTCACCGACGCCGGGCTGGCCGGGGCCGTGAAGACCAGCGGGGCCAAGGGCCTGCACGTCATCGTGCCGGTGGACCCGGCCACCACCGCCGAGGAGGCCGCCGCGGCGACCCGGGCCCTCGCGGCCCGCGCCGAACGGCTCGACCCGGCGCTGGCCACCACCGCCTTCATCGTCGAGGACCGGGGCGGCCGGGTCTTCGTCGACTCCACCCGGTCGTACGGGGCCACGGTGGTGGCCGCCTACAGCCCGCGGATCCGGCCGGGGACGCCGGTGTCGTACCCGGTCGGCTGGGCCGACGTCGAGACGGCGACCCCGGCCGACTTCACCGTGAAGACGGTGCCGGCGCTGCTGGGCGACCGGGACCCGTGGGCGGAGGCGCTGCCCGCGCCGCAGCGGCTGCCGGAGGAACTGGTGGCCGAGGGCCGGACCATCCCGGTGGCCCGGGTGCAGGCCATGCACGAGGGCAAGCGCCGGGCGAAGGCCCGCCGCGAGGCCGGCTGACCTGGCCCTGACCACGGCCGACGGCGGCCCTGGCTGATCACTGCCAAGTCAGCGTCCCGCCATCGGCGAACTCTTCCGCCGTGCCGGCGGGGGCCGGTATCTCCTTCACCATGCTTCCCCGGACACCCCTGCGCCGAGCCGCCGCCACCGGGTTCGCCGGCGCCGTGCTGGCGACCACCCTCTTCGGCCCGCCGGCCCCCACCCCCGGCGGGGCGACGACTGTCTCTTCTACAACTCTCCGAGCCCACCAGACCGTACTAGA
>NZ_JBSSLX010000349.1:0-3415 GCF_053890995.1 Micromonospora sp. I033
CTCGGTGCCCCCGCTGTGGCGGGCCGCGTCGTCCCCGGACATCCTCCACCCCCGCTCTGGCGCGCGTGCGCCCTCAGCAGGAACAACGAGTGCGACGCCGGTGAGGTCGCTGGCCGGGGGCCGCCGGTCAGCAGCCGCGCCGGGGGAGGGGGAGCTGGCCGGGGAGCAGCTCGGAGGCGAGCGTGATCCCGGCGGCCCGTAACGCCTCGATCAGCGCGTTCTGCACCAGGTACGAGTCGGGCAGCCGCCAGCGCGCCTGCTCCGGGGCGACCGCCCAGCGCACCGTCCCCTCGGGCAGCCGGGTCGGCGGGGCCGGGATCCACGAGCCGGGGCCGTGCCGGACCACGTGGAAGCAGTGCTCCAGCTCCGGCCGCAGCGGGTCGCCGGGGCGGACCAGGAACATCCAGCGGCCGGTGGGGGTGACCAGCACGGGCCCGCGTACGCCGAAGCCGGCCGGGTGGGTGGCGATCGTGTCCAGCACGCGCCGGCCCAGGTGGGCGGCGACCTCCAGCACGTCGAACGCGCGGCCGGTGGGCAGGAGCACCCCGTGCGGGCGGCTGCGCCACCAGGTCGCCACCCGGGCCGGGTCGGCGCTCGCCGCGTGCTCCCAGTTCTCCAGCGCGGGATGGCAGCCGATCGTGGGGCAGCCGGCCCGGCCGCAGACGAAGCGGCTGTTGGCCAGGCAGGCGCCGGGGGTCACCTCCCAGCCGTGCGCGGCGTACCGGACGGCGACCCGGCGCAGCCGGACCCGTTCCAGCGGCGACAGGTGAGCCACGCGCGGTCCGACATTCCCCCACATGTGTGCCATCCCCTCTCGCCCACCCGAACCGTCCACACACCACACGTCGAACGCCGTCACTGCCGTAACCCACGCTCGTTGAGCTGACGAACGGCTGATGCAACTTGCACGAAAACTAGGAGAACTGGCTGTACGGCCGACGTACAGAGTGTGCGACCAGCGGAAACCTGAAAACCGAAGGACCGTCGCGATTGGTCGACCGGGGGGAACAGCCGGACGCGGGCAGGGGGAGGGATGGCGAGATGGACGAGCTACCCATAGGCCGGCGGGTGGCGTACTGGCGGAGCCGGCGCAAGATGTCCCAACAGGTCTTCGCGGACCGGCTCGGCAAGTCCAAGAGCTGGGTGGACAAGGTGGAGCGTGGCGTCCGGCGGCTGGACAAGTTCTCCGTCCTCTACGAGATCGCCGACATCCTCCAGGTCGACGTGCAACTGCTCCTCGGCAAGGACCCGGAGCGGCGCAGCGACGCGCTCAACTGCATCGACCAGGTCGAGGTCGAGGAGATCCGGGCCGCGCTGGAGCGCTACGACTCGATGAGCGCGTACTTCGACGCGGCGCCCTACCCCCCGCCGCTGAGCGACATGCGCAAGGCGGTCAACCACGCCTGGCTCACCTACCAGTACGGCCGTTACGGCATGCTCACCCGTGCCCTGCCCAAGCTGCTGCGCGACGCCCAGGCCGCCGACGCGGGCTACGGCGGCGACCAGGCCCGGGAGGCCGCCCACCTGCTCGGGCAGGTCTACCAGATCGCCTCCTCGGTGCTGCGCAAGCTCGGCGAGTGCGACCTGGCCTGGCTGGCCGCCGACCGCTCGATGGCGGTCGCCCAGCGGGCCGACGACCCCCTGCTCGCCGGGATCGCCACCACCCGGGTCTGCAACGCCCTCGTCGCGATGGGCCGCCCCCGCCCCGCGCTCGAACTCAACGTGCGGATCGCCAACCGGCTCGCCCCCGGTGGCGAGAACGACGTCCGGCCGGAACGCCTCTCCGTCTACGGCATGCTGCTGCTCCAGGGTGCGATGGCCGCCGCCCGGATCGGCGACTCGGCGACCGTGGGCGACCTGCTGACCGGGGCGGCCGAGGCGGCCACCCTGCTCGGCGGGGACCACAACCACTACTGGACCTCGTTCGGCCCGACCAACCTGGAGCTGCACCGGGCCGCCGCGGCCGTGGAGCTGGGCGACGGGGGCCGGGCCGTGGAGACCCACCACCGCCTCGCCGAGCCGGCGTTCAACGCGCTGCTGCCCGAGCGGCGCGCCCACCACCTGCTGGACATCGCCCGCGGTTTCGCCCAGATCGGCGACGTCGCGAACGCCGGGGACATGCTGCTCCGCGGCGACCGGCTCGCGCCCTCCGAGATCCGTTGCCGGCCCATCGCCCACGAGGTGATGTCGGACGTGCTCCGTCGCACACGGGGTGCGCCGCCTCCGCCGATCGCGGAGTTGGCTGAGCACATGGGAGTCGGAGTATGAGCGAGCGCAGCGAGCGAATCAGCGGGCACAGTACGGCCCCGCCTCACGCCGACGCCGACCGCAGGGGAGGCGGCGGCTTGAGCGCGGCGCGGGTCGGATGAGCGGTCCGCACACCAGCAACGGGCACCGTCGGGTGCTCTACGTCATCGCCTGCGGTTCGCCGCTGGCCCGTCACGTCGGCCGGCTGGTCGACCTCGCCCAGCAGGACGGCTGGCAGGTCTGCGTGGTCACCACGCCGGACGGCGCGAAGTTCGTCGACCGGACGGCGTTGGCCCGGCAGAGCGGCCACCCCGTCCGTACCCACTACAAGAACCCGGGCGACCCGGACGTGCTGCCCCCGGCGGACGCCATGCTGGTCTGCCCGGCGACGGTGAACACCGTCAACAAGTGGGCGGTCGGCATCGCCGACACGCTCGCCCTCGGCCTGCTGGTCGAGGGGCAGGGCATGGGCGTCCCGATCGCGGCCGTGCCCTACACGAACGTGGCGATGGCCGCGCACCCGGCGTTCCGGGCCAGCCTGGCCCGGCTGCGCGAGTGGGGGGTCCGGGTGGTCTTCGGCGACCACGTCGTGCCGCTGCACCCGCCCGGCACCGGCGAGCGGCACCTGGACGCCTTCCCGTGGGGAGTCGGCCTGGCTGCGCTGCGCGGCGTGCCACGCCCGGCCGCCCCGGTCGGCTGACCGGCTCCGGACCGGCCGGCGGGCTCCACCCCGCCGGCCCGGTCCGGGCCAGCCGGCCCGCACAGGGCCCGGACGCCGGTAAGCTGGCCGGCCGTGAGCACAACCGGATCGCCGCCCACCGTCGCCGACGTGGTGGCCGCGCTGGACCGCCGCTACCCGCCCGCCTGGGCGGAGGAGTGGGACCGGGTCGGCCTGGTGCTCGGTGAGCCCGCAGCCCCGGTCCGGCGGGTCGCCTGCGTGGTCGACGTGGTCCCGGAGACGGTGGCGGAGGCGCTCGCCGCCGGGGCCGACATGATCGTCGCGCACCACCCGCTGCTGCTGCGCGGGGTCTCCTCGGTGGCCGCCACCACGTACAAGGGGCGGATCGTGCACCGGCTGATCAAGGCCGACGTGGCGCTGTACGTGGCGCACACCAACGCCGACGTGGCCGACCCCGGGGTGTCCGACGCCCTGGCCGCCCGGTTCGGG
>NZ_JBSSLX010000350.1:0-3400 GCF_053890995.1 Micromonospora sp. I033
CTGCCCGGCACCTGCGAGCCGGCGGTGCGCGCGCTGCTCGCCGGCGAGGTCACCCGGGTCGGCGACCTGCCCGGCCTGGACGACGACGCCGACCGCCTGGTCCTGACCCGCCGCCTCCTCAAGGAAGCCGTCCTGACCCCCGCCTGACCCCGGCTGCCCGGCCGGTGGCCTCCGGCCCGGTGATCATGGGGTTAGCGGCGCGACACGCCGTCGGGCACGCCGCTAACCTCATGATCGACCGCACCGAGGGCCGACCCGGCCCGGCCCGGCCCGGGTCAGCGGGTGATGGTGAGGGTCAGTAGGAGGGCGGTGGTTGCCAGGCCGGCGGCGGCGACCAGGATGATCGGGCGGGGGGTCAGCACGGCGTGCCGGCGGTCGGCGAGCAGCCGGGCCGGCGCCAACCCGACCAGCGGGCCGAGCAGCGTCACCACCAGCGCCAGCACCGGCATGCCGACCGCCAGGTCCCCACCGGAGCCGGCACCCAGCGCCCGTGCCCCCGCGCCCAGGGCGTACGCCACCAGCGCGCCGCCGATGCCGCAGCCGACCAGCAGCGGGTTCGCCGAGCTGGGCAGCTCGCCCGGCTGCCGGGTCCGCTCCAGCAGGTCGCGCACGCCGCGCAGCAGCGGCACCGGGTCGCCGGTGGCGTCGCGGGCCGGCCCGGGCGGGTCGCCCAGCCGCCGGCCGCCGGCGCCGATCCGCGCCCGGAGCTGCGCCCACAGGTGGGTGGCCTCGGCGTCCACCCGCTCCACCATCCGCTGCGCCTCGGCCACCTCCGCCTCGGCCCGCCGCACCTGCTCGGCGGCGTCGGCCACCGCCCGGTCGGCGGCGGCGAGCTGCTGCGCGTACCAGGTGTGCGCCTCGGCGCGTTGGGCGGCTACCCGGGCGGTCACCTCGGCGAGCCGGCGGACCTGGGCGCTGTACGTCTCACTGGAGACCGGTGCGTTCATCGGGAGGGACCATAAGGGATGATCACCTGTCCGGTGCGGTGCACCGCCCGGTCGAAGTAGAGGCCCCGCCACGGGCGGGGGTACCAGTCCGGCCCGCCGGTGCCCGGGTAGAGCGAGGAACCCAGCTCGGCGCCCTGCACGTCGAGCGCCACCCAGGCGCCGATCTGGTCGGTGCGTGCCGCCGGCCCGCCCAGGTCGACCCGCATCCGGGCCACCCCGCGCCACCAGGCCAGCACGTGGGTACGCCGCTCCGGCCCGTCGTGCAGGATCCGGCGCAGCTGCTCCAGCCCGGTCCGCCGGCCGGCCTTCCCGGCGAGCTGCCCGGCCGCCGCGTCCACCGCGTACAGCAGCAGGAAGTGCGGGGTCTGCGGGGTGCCCGGGGCGCCCAGCGCGTCGCCCACCTCGGCCATCAGCTCCGGCACCGTCTCCTCGTCGTACCAGGCGGCGTCGTCGGCCAGGTCCTCGTAGAGGGCGCGGGCGGCCGGGTCGGCGTCCGGGTCGAGGCAGGCGATGGAGAACCGGGCCGTGCCGGGCCGGTACTGCCGGGCGAGCGAGCGGGCGGCGGCGTCGAGCACCGCGCACGCCTCGTCGACCCGGGTGCCGAGCACGGCCAGGTTCCGGCCCGGGGCCCGGGGCAGCCGCAGCGCCGCCGAGCGGGCCTGCACGTCGATGATCTCGCCGAGCAGCGCCACCGGGCTGCGCGGCACCCCCTGCTCGGGCGCGGCCAGCGCGCGGAAGTCGGGCGCCTCGGCCAGCTTCGGGATCGCGTCGCCGTCGAAGAGGCGGGCCGGGGCGGCGTCCTGCGGGCGCATCCGCCACAGCCGGTGCTGGAGTTCGCTCCACGTCTCCCAGTCGCTCGCCGACGGGACGCGGGCCACCTCGTTGCCCTCGACGAGGCCGGACTCGGCGTTGACCACGGCATGGTGGCGGGGGAGTGACTGCGCCGCGTCGTTGCGTTCGGCCAGGATCCGCAGCGCCTTGGGCAGCGCGATGCGCAGGGTGAACTGGGCGACCAGGGCGGGCCGCCCCCACAGCGCCTCGATGCCGCGCACGTCCTGCGAGGCGAGCACCAGGTGGATGCCCTGCGACCGGCCCCGCCGGGCCAGGTCCTCCAGCAGGTCGGCGGCCTCCCGGGCGACCACGTCCCGGCCGGCGAGCAGCGCCTGGAACTCGTCGACCACCGCCACAATCCGCGGCCAGTGCCCGGTCGGGTCCACCGCGCGCAGCTCGGCCAGCTTGGTGACCTCGTGCTTCTTCGCCGCGTCGGCCCGGCGGCGCAGCTCCTCGGCGAGGAAGCGCAGCAGCGCCAGCCCGAACTCCCGGTCGGTGTTCACGTTGATGCCGACCAGTCGCATGTGCGGCAGCCAGCTCGGGTCCCGCCGGCCCTGGGCGAACCGGGCGAAGGACACCCCCTCCTTGAAGTCGAGCAGATAGAACTCCAGCTCGGCGGGGGAGTAGCGGGCGGCCAGCGCGCCGATCCAGGCGAAGATCAGGTTCGTCTTGCCGGTGCCGGACGGGCCGCCGATCAGCGCGTGCGGCGGGTAGTCGCCGAGGGTGAGCAGCACCGGCCGCCCGTGCGGGCCCTCGCCGATCGGCGCGGTCAGCCCGTGCGCCGAGTCCTCCCGCCAGTACTCCCCGGCCGGGGGGAGCAGGTCGGTGAAGGGCGCCGGCGGCGGTCCGGCGTTGACCCGGGAGGCCACCGCGCGGCAGGTCTCGGTGACCAGCGCGGCCGGCGGCGGCGGGTCGAGCACCACCGGCAGCCCGCCGATCCGGGCGTCGTCCGGGTCCACCACCAGCCGGGTGACGGTCGGGCCGTCGGGCAGGTCGATGCCGCGGACCACCAGGTGCACCCCGCAGGCCGCCCCGGTACGCACCACCCGGTCCAGCTGGCCACGCTCGTGCCGGGACAGCTCGTCGCCGCCGAGCAGCACCGCCACCCGCCACGGCTCCGGGCGCCGGCCGGTCGCGGCGGCCAGCTCGCGCAGCGACCCGTACTCGCCGGCCAGCACGGTCTCGTTGATCCGGCGGATCTGCTCCACCAGGTCGTCCAGCAGCCGGCCCAGGCCACCGGGGCCGACGAAGGTGAGCAGCCCGGCGGTGCCGAGCGGGGCGAACCCGGCGAGGCCGCCGCCCAGGTGCTCCGGGTCGTACCCGAAGAGCCGGACCGCGCCGGGGTCGGCCCGGCCGACCGAGCGCAGCAGCAGCGCGGGCACCACCGCGGCCACGCCCTCCCGGTCGCTGCCGGCGAGGTGCACGTGCCCGGCGTCGAGCAGCGGGACCAGCGCCGGCACCGGTTCGGCGCCGGGGATGCGTACCGTGCCGACCCGGACCGCGCCGGGCGGCTCGGCGCGGCCGGCCGGCGTGGCCTGCCAGCGGTCCCACGGCGCGGACGCCGCCCCCGGGGCCTCCCGCTCCGCGGCGGCGGCGGCCCGGCGGGCCAGCTCGGCGATGCG
>NZ_JBSSLX010000351.1:0-3359 GCF_053890995.1 Micromonospora sp. I033
CGGAGGGCACCACCGAGATCCGTTGACGACCGCGGGCGGGCCGGTCACCCGGCCCGCCCGCCCGATCGTCGCCCCGGAGGGTCGTCAGCCCTTGAGCAGCTGCCGCGCCATGACGATGCGCTGCACCTGGTTGGTGCCCTCGTAGATCTGAGTGATCTTGGCGTCCCGCATCATCCGCTCGACCGGGTAGTCCCGGGTGTAGCCGTAGCCGCCGAGCAGCTGCACCGCGTCGGTGGTGATCTCCATGGCGGCGTCCGAGGCGAAGCACTTGGCCGCCGCGCCGAAGTAGGTCAGGTCGGCGTCGCCCCGCTCGGACTTGCCGGCGGCGGTGTAGGTGAGCTGCCGGGCCGCCTCCAGCTTCATGCCCATGTCGGCCACCATGAACTGGATGCCCTGGAAGTCGGCGACCGGCTTGCCGAACTGCTTGCGCTCCTGGATGTAGCCCTTGGCGTAGTCCAGCGCGCCCTGCGCGATGCCGACCGCCTGCGCGGCGATGGTGACCCGGGTGTGGTCCAGGGTCCGCATGGCGGTGGCGAAGCCGGTGCCCTCGGCGCCGATCATCCGGTCGGCCGGGATCCGGACGTTGTCGAAGTAGACCTCGCGGGTCGGCGAGCCCTTGATGCCGAGCTTCTTCTCCGGCGCGCCGAAGCTCACCCCGGCGTCGGACTTCTCCACCACGAAGGCCGAGATGCCCTTCGAGCGGGCTGTGGGATCGGTCACAGCGAAGACCGTGTAGTACTCGGAGACGCCCGCGTTGGTGATCCACCGCTTCACGCCGTTGAGCACCCAGTGGTCGCCGTCGCGGACCGCCTTGGTCGTCATCGAGGCGGCGTCGCTGCCCGCCTCCGGCTCGGAGAGGCAGTAGGAGAACATCGCGTCGCCGGCCGCCACCGGGGTCAGGTACTTCCGCTTCAGCTCCTCGGAGCCGGCCAGGATCAGCGGCATGGTGCCCAGCTTGTTCACCGCCGGGATGAGCGAGGAGGAGGCACAGGCGCGGGCCACCTCCTCGATGACGATGGCCGTGGCCAGCGCGTCCGCGCCGGCGCCGCCGTACTCGACGGGGATGTGCGGGGCGTGGAAGTCGGCGGCCCGCAGCGCGTCGTAGGACGCCTTCGGGAACTCACCCGTCTCATCCGCCTCGGCGGCGTGCGGAGCGACCTTCGCCGCACAGACCTCCCGGACCGCCTCCCGGATCGCCTCGTGCTCCTCCGGCAACCGGTAGACGTCGAACGACTGCTCTGCGGGCATGTCGGCCCTCCCCTTTCGCTATCATGCGCAGTCTGTGACGCTCGGAGGCCGCCGACTGCCGCAGACTGAAGGATAGCCACCAGGTTCAGCCGGACCTTACCGGCGGGTAGGCTCGCGCACGAGCGGGGGCGACAGGCCACAACTACCCTCACCTCCAGAGAGTTTCCCTCGGTGCCGGCCCATGGCGCCCCAGCCGAACGCGACGCAAGGAAGCGCCGCCAGTGCGAGCGGAGAAGACAGGCGTGACGATCCCGTACCCGAACACCCAGCCGATGCCCGCCATCGCCGCGGTGACGCCGCCCTCGGGCGCGGCCCGACCCCGGGTGACCTTCCTGGGCACCGGCTACCTCGGCGCGACGTACGCCATCTGCTACGCCGAGCTGGGCTACGAGGTGCTCGGCTTCGACGTGGACGCGGACAAGATCGCGAAGCTGAACGCCGGCGAGGTGCCGATCCACGAGCCCGGCCTGGACGAGCTGCTCCGGCGCAACCTGGCCAGCGGCCGGCTCCGGTTCAGCACCGACATCCAGGAGACCGCCGACTTCGGCGACGTGCACTTCATCTGCGTCGGCACCCCCCAGCGGGCCGACGGGATGGGCGCCGACCTGTCGTACGTCGAGGCGTCGGTGACCAGCCTCGCCCAGCACCTGACCCGCAAGGCGCTGATCGTGGGCAAGTCCACCGTGCCAGTGGGCACCGCCGAGTGGGTGGAGCAGCTGGTCGGCAAGCACTCCCCGGCCGACCTGGGCGTCGAGGTGGCCTGGAGCCCCGAGTTCCTCCAGGAGGGCTTCGCCGTCGACGACGTGCTGCGGCCCAACCGGATCGTGGTCGGTGTCAAGAGCGAGTGGGCCAACGGCATGCTCTACGCCGCCCACAAGGGCGTCTTCGACCTGGCCGCCACCGAGGACCGCGAGGTGCCGCTGGTGGTCACCGACTTCGCCACCGCGGAGCTGGTCAAGGTCGCCGCGAACGCCTTCCTGGCCACCAAGATCTCCTTCATCAACGCGATGGCCGAGGTCTGCGAGGCCGCCGGTGGCGACGTCACCCAGCTCGCCCGCTCGATCGGCTACGACCCCCGGATCGGCAACCGCTTCCTCCAGGCCGGCCTCGGCTTCGGCGGCGCCTGCCTGCCCAAGGACATCCGGGCCTTCCAGGCCCGCGCCCAGGAACTCGGCGCCGGCGAGGCGCTGCGCTTCCTGCACGAGGTGGACCTGATCAACCTCCGCCGGCGGACCCGGGTCATCCAGCTCGCCGCCGACCTGCTCGGCCGCCGCTCCGGCCCGGCCGGCCCCGACCTCTCCGGCACCCGGATCGCCGTGCTGGGCGCCACCTTCAAGCCGAACACCGACGACGTCCGGGACGCCCCGGCCCTCGCCGTCGCCGCGCTGCTCGGCAAGGCCGGCGCCGACGTGCACGTCTTCGACCCGCAGGGCGTGGAGAACGCCCGCCGGGCGGTGCCGGAACTGACCTACGAGGCGACCATGAACGACGCCGTCCGCGGCGCCGACCTGGTCTGCGTCCTCACCGAGTGGGCCGAGTTCCGCAACGCCGACCCGGTCGCCCTGGGCGAGCTGGTCAACGGCCGCAAGGTGGTCGACGGCCGCAACTGCCTGGACTCCACACTGTGGACGCAGGCCGGGTGGGAGTACCGCGGCATGGGCCGCCCCTGACCCCGTGAACCGTCGGCCGGCCGGCCGGGGACCTGATCCCCGGCCGGCCGGTCCTTTTTGTTGTCCGGAACGCGCCGGCAACAGTCGAAATCCCGGCCCGGTCAAGGCATGCTGCGACTGGGAGGTCCACCGCGCGGGGGCCGACCGGACGGGAGAGTGTCGTGCAGACCTTCAGGTGCGCCTCGTGCGGGCGGGAGATCAAGCCCGCCGTCGTCTGCCCGCACTGTGGGGCGGACCAGCCACAGTGGGCCGAGCACCTGGCCGAGATCGAGCGCTCGATCGCCGAGATGAAGGCCCGCGACGCCGAGATCGCCCGCGAGCAGCGGCAGATCGCCGCCAAGATGCAGGCCGCACTCTTCCAGCGGGACATCCTGGCGCACGCCGGCGAGGAACGGATCAAGCAGGCCACCCGTCCGCGCCGGGTGCTGCGCCGCCGACCCG
>NZ_JBSSLX010000352.1:0-3331 GCF_053890995.1 Micromonospora sp. I033
GGCGGCGCGACCACCGCCCGGGGACTCGCCGGACTCGCCGACGGGACCCCGACGACAGCGGAGGCCCTCGCTCAGGGCATGCTGTCCGGGGTCGTCGTCGGCGCCCTGTTCCTCGCCGTCGCCGGCCTGACCGACGCCCGCGACCTGCGGCCGCTGCTCGGGGCCGTCACCCGCCGGCTCGGCCGGCGTCGCCCGCCCGGCGCGGGCGACGGCCCGCGGGCGGACCAGCACCCCGGGGAGCGGGGCGACGGAAAGGAGACCGTTTCCTCATGACGGACGCCTCGTCGACGCCGCGGTGGCCCGGCTCGGTGGCCCTGGTGCTCGCCTCCAGCACCGGCGGGGTGGGCCAGCACATCCGCTCGATCGCCCGGGGCCTCACCGAAGCCGGCGCGTCCGTGCTGGTCTGCGGCCCGGCCGCCACCCAGGACCAGTTCGACTTCACCGGAGCGGGCGCCCGGTTCACGCCGGTGGAGATCCCGGCCAGCCCGACCCCGGCCGACGCGCGGGCCGTCGCCGCGCTGCGCCGGGCGCTGGCCGACCCGCCGGTCGACGTGGTGCACGCGCACGGGCTGCGCGCCGGCCTGGTCGCCGTGCTCGCCCGCCCGACCGCCCCGCTCGTGGTCACCTGGCACAACGCCGTGCTGGCCGGCGGGCTGCGGGGCGGGCTGTCCCGGCTCGCCGAGCGGATCGTCGCCCGGAACGTCCGGATCGCGCTGGGCGCCTCCGCCGACCTCGTCGAACGGGCCGCCGCGCTGGGCGCCGCCGACGCCCGCCTCGCCCCGGTCGCCGCGCCGGCGCTGCCCGCGCCGCGTCGCCGCCGGGCCGCCGTCCGCGCCGAGTTCGGGCTCGCCGCCGACCGCCCGCTGATCGTCTCGGTGGGCCGGCTGCACCCGCAGAAGCGCTACGACATCCTGGTCGACGCGGCCGCCCGGTGGCGGACCCGGCGGCCCGCGCCGCTGGTGGTGATCGCCGGGAGCGGGCCCGCGTACCTCCCGCTGGCCGCGCGGATCTCCGCCGCCCGGGCGCCGGTGACCCTGCTCGGGCACCGCACCGACGTGGCCGACCTGCTCGGCGCCGCCGACGTCGCCGTGGTGACCAGCGACTGGGAGGCCCGCCAGCTCTTCGCCCAGGAGGCGCTGCGGGCCGGCGTACCGCTGGTGGCGACCGCCGTCGGCGGCCTGCCGGAACTGGTCGGCGACGCCGCGGTGCTGGTGCCCGCCGGCGACGTGGACGCCGTCGACGCGGCGGTGCGCGACCTGCTGGACGACGAGCCCCGCCGGGCCGACCTGGCCCGCCGGGCCGCCGCCCGGGCCGCGACCTGGCCGACCGAGGCGGACACCACGGGCGCCCTCGTCGACCTCTACGCCGAGCTGACGCCCGAGCACTCGACGGGGACCCGGTGATGCTGCGCAGACTGACCCCGGTGCTGCTGACCCTCGTCGTGGTGGCGCTCGGCATCACGGCGCTGGCCGCCCGACCGGACACCGGCGCGCCGGAGCGCAGCGCCGACTTCGTGGTGCTGGCCGGGGCGGCCGGGCTGCGCTGGGAGGACGTCGACCCGCAGACCACCCCCACGCTGTGGCGGATGGCCGAGCAGGGTTCCATCGGTTCGCTCTCGGTACGCTCCGCGCACCGGCCCACCTGCCCGGTCGACGGCTGGCTCACCCTGGGCGCCGGCAACTTCGCCGCCTGGAACGGCAGCCGGCCGGGCGGCGGATGCCCGGCCGGCGGGGTGACCGTCGAGCAGCCGGACGGGATCGGCGCGAACCTGCCCGACCAGGAGAGCGTCGTCGCGTACAACCAGGACCGGCTCTCCTGGGGGACCACCCCGGGTGCGCTGTCCGAGTCGGTCCGCTGCTCGGTGGCGGTCGGGCCGGGTGCCGCGGTGGCCGCCGCCCGCCCGTTCGGCCGGGTCGACCGGTACGCGCCGGTGCTCCCCGCCGACCCGGCGAAGCTGCTCGGCTCCTGCGTGTTGAGCATCGTCGACCTGGGCACCGTCGACGGCGAGGACCCCACCAGCCGGGCCGCCCAGGCCCGCCAGGTGGACGCCCAGCTCGCCCGGGTGCTCGCCGCCCGGCCGCCGCGCTCGCTGGTGCTGGTGGCCGGGGTCTCGGACACCGACACGCCGTCCCGGCTGCACGTCGCGGTGGCCGACGGTCCGGGCTGGGACAAGGGCTGGCTGACCTCGCCGAGCACCGCCCGCGAGGGCTACCTGCAACTGGTCGACCTGGCCCCCACCGCGCTGGCCGCCTTGGGCCGGCCGATGCCCGAGCGGCTCTTCCTCGGCCGGCCCGCCGTGTCGGTCGACGACCGCCCCGACGACCTGCGCGCCGCGATCGACGCGCCGGCCGACGCGGACCGGGAGGCCGCCGCCCAGCGCCGGGTCGCCGGCTGGTTCTTCACCCTGCTCGCCGCCGCGCAGGTGGCCCTCGCCGTGGCGGTGCTGCCGCTGCTGCGCCGGGCCCGCCGGCACGCCGGCCCGCACGGGCCCGAGCCGGTGACCCGGCGGGTGGTGGCGGTGGTGGAACTGCTGCTGATCGGCGCCGCGCTCGCCGTGCCGGCCGCCCTGCTCGCCGACGCCGCGCCCTGGTGGCGGGGGGATCACGCCGGCTGGTGGTTCGCCTCGGTGACCGCTCTGCTGATCGTGGGCGGCACCGCCGCGGTCCGGTTCAGCCCCGGCCACGAGCGCACCCTCGGGCCGCTCGGCGCGGTGGCCGGCCTGGCCACCCTGGTGGTCGGGGTGGACGTGCTCACCGGCTCCCGGTTGCAGCTCAACGGCGTGATCGGCTACTCCGCGCTGGAGGGCGGCCGGTACGCCGGGCTGGGCACCGTCGGGCTGGGCGTGTTCATCGCCGGTTCCCTGCTCTGCGGTGGCTGGCTGGCCCAGCGGGTCCGCCGGGCCTGGCGGCCGATGGTGATGGTCGCGGTCGGCGGGGCGGCCGTGGTGATCGTTGGCAGCCCCTACCTGGGGGCCGACTCGATCGGCGCCATCGCGCTGACCGCCGGGGTGAGCGTCGCCGCCGCGATCTGCACCGGCGGCTGGCTGACCGTGAGCCGGCTGGCCTGGGCCACCATGGCCGGGCTGGCGGTCACCGTCGGTTTCGCCGTGGTCGACGTGGGCCGGCCGGAGGCCGAGCGGGGCAGCCTGGGCCGCTTCCTCGCCGCCGTGGGCGACGGCACCGGTGGCCTCACCGTGCACCGGTCCAGCAGCGCCAACTTCCAGACCCTGGTGAACAGCCCGCTCACCGTGCTGGCCCTGGCCGGCGCGGCGCTTGTCTGGTTCGCCCTGCTCCAGCCCTGGGGCGGCCTCATGCGGCTGTTCGGCATCTAC
>NZ_JBSSLX010000353.1:0-3318 GCF_053890995.1 Micromonospora sp. I033
AAACGCCAGTGCCGGCTAGGGAGGCTCTCAGTGCCCCGTGAAGTTCGGGATGTCGTCTTCGTCGACGGCGTCCGCACCCCGTTCGGCAAGGCGGGTGGCATGTACGCCAACACCCGCGCCGACGACCTGGTGATCCGCTGCATCCGCGAGCTGATGCGGCGCAACCCGCAGCTGCCGCCGGAGAAGGTGGAGGAGGTCGCCATCGCGGCCACCACCCAGATCGGCGACCAGGGCCTGACCATCGGCCGCACCGCCGCCCTGCTGGCCGGCCTGCCCAAGACGGTGCCCGGCTTCGCCATCGACCGGATGTGCGCCGGCGCGATGACCGCCGTCACCACCGTCGCCAGCGGCATCGCCATGGGCGCCTACGACGTCGCCATCGCCGGTGGCGTCGAGCACATGGGCCGCCACCCGATGGGCGAGGGCGTCGACCCCAACCCGCGGATCATCGCGGAGAAGCTGGTCGACCCGTCCGCGCTGGTCATGGGCGCGACCGCGGAGAACCTGCACGACCGGGTCCCGCACATCACCAAGGAGCGCACCGACGCGTTCGCGCTCGCCTCGCAGCAGAAGACCGCCAAGGCGTACGCCAACGGCAAGCTCCAGGGCGACCTGGTGCCGGTGGCGATCCGCGACCCGGAGGCCGGCTGGGGTCTGGCCACCACCGACGAGGCTCCCCGGGAGACCTCGCTGGAGAAGCTCGCCACCCTCAAGACGCCGTTCCGCCCGCACGGCAAGGTCACCGCGGGCAACGCGGCCGGCCTGAACGACGGCGCCACCGCCGCCCTGCTGGTCGCCGAGGAGACCGCCCGCGAGCTGGGCCTGCCGATCGGCATGCGGCTGGTGTCGTACGGCTTCGTCGGCGTCGAGCCCGAGGTGATGGGCGTCGGCCCGATCCCGTCGACCGAGAAGGCGCTGCGCATCGCCGGCCTGAGCATCGACGACATCGGCCTGTTCGAGCTGAACGAGGCCTTCGCGGTGCAGGTGCTCGCCTTCCTCGACCACTTCGGCATCGCCGACGACGACCCGCGGGTCAACCCGTGGGGCGGCGCGATCGCCATCGGTCACCCGCTCGCCTCCTCCGGCGTCCGGCTGATGACCCAGCTCGCCCGGCAGTTCGCCGAGCACCCCGAGGTCCGCTACGGCCTCACCGCCATGTGCATCGGCATCGGCATGGGCGGCACCGTGATCTGGGAGAACCCGCACTGGGAGGGTGGAGACAAGTGAGCCTCGCCGCACCGAACGAGGTCGTCACCAGGGCGCTGCTGCGCCAGGTGGCCGTACCGGGGCTGGACCGTCCCGCCGCCCTCATCACCCTGGACAACGGCTTCGACCACACCAAGCCGAACACCTTCGGCCCGGCCGGCCTGACCAGCCTCGACGAGGCGATCACCGCCGCGCTCGCGGCGGACCCGGCGTTCATCGCGGTCACCGGCAAGCCGTACATCTTCTGCGTGGGCGCCGACATCGTCGGCCTGCCGGCGCTGGAGAACCGCGAGCAGGCGCTGGAGATCGGCCGGCTCGGCCACCGGGTCTTCGCCCGGCTCAAGGACAGCGCCGTCCCGACCTTCGCCTTCGTCAACGGCGCGGCGATGGGCGGTGGCCTGGAGCTGGCCCTGCACTGCCACTACCGCACCCTGTCGGCGGGCGCGGCGGCCCTGGCGCTGCCCGAGGTCTCGCTCGGCCTGGTCCCGGGCTGGGGCGGCACCCAGCTGCTGCCGAACCTGATCGGCATCCCCGCCGCCACCCAGGTGATCCTGCAGAACCCGCTGATGCAGAACAAGATGCTCAAGCCGAAGCAGGCGGCCGAGATGGGCATCGCGGACGTGCTGCTGGAGCCGGCCGACTTCCTGGAGCGCTCCCTGGAGTGGGCCGCCGGCGTCGTCCGGGGCGAGGTCACCGTGACCCGGCCCGAGGTCGACAAGGACATGTGGGCGGGCGTGCTCTACTTCGCCCGGCAGACCCTCGACCAGCGGCTGCACGGCGCGGTCCCGGCCGCGTACAAGGCGCTGGACCTGCTGGAGACCGCGAAGGACGCCGACTTCGCCGCCGGCACCGCGGCCGAGGACGAGGCCCTGGCCGACCTCGTCTTCTCCGAAGAGCTGCGCAGCGGCCTGTACGCCTTCGACCTGGTGCAGCGGCGGGCCAAGCGGCCGGCCGGCGCACCGGACAAGGGCCTGGCCCGCCCGGTCACCAAGGTGGGCATCGTCGGCGCCGGTCTGATGGCCAGCCAGCTCGCCCTGCTCTTCGCCCGCCGGCTCCAGGTGCCGGTCGTCATGACCGACCTGGACCAGTCGCGGGTGGACAAGGGCGTCGGCTACGTGCACACCCAGATCGAGAAGGCCGTCAGCAAGGGCCGGATGGACAAGGGCACCGCGGCCAAGCTGTACGGCCTGGTCAGCGGCTCGGTCGACAAGTCCGTCTTCGCCGACGCCGACTTCGTCATCGAGGCGGTCTTCGAGGACCTGGGCGTCAAGAAGCAGGTCTGGGCCGAGCTGGAGAAGATCGTCAAGCCGGAGGCGGTGCTCGCCACCAACACCTCCAGCCTGTCGATCACGGAGATGGCCGCCGACCTGGAGCACCCGGAGCGGGTGGTCGGCTTCCACTTCTTCAACCCGGTCGCGGTGCTGCCGCTGCTGGAGATCGTCCGCGGCGAGCGGACCGACGACGCCACGCTGGCCACCGCGTTCGCGGTCGGCAAGCAGCTGAAGAAGTCGAGCGTGCTGGTCAAGGACGCCCCGGCGTTCGTGGTCAACCGGCTGCTGACCCGCTTCCTCGGCACCGTGTTCGCCGCCGTCGACCAAGGCACCCCGCTGGACGTGGCGAACAGCGCACTGGACCCGCTGGGCCTGCCGATGCGCCCGCTCGCCCTGCTCCAGCTGGTCGGCCCGGCCGTGGCCTACCACGTGGGCGGCACCCTGCACGCCGCCTTCCCGGACCGGTTCGGCGTCAGCGAGAACCTCAAGCGGATCGCCGACTCGGGCCAGCCGATCGTGGTCGACGACCAGGTCAACGAGGAGGTCGCCAAGCTGCTCGTGGTCGGCGACCAGCCGCTCACCGCCGAGCAGGTGCGGCAGAACGCGCTGGACGCGCTGGCCGAGGAGATCCGGCTGATGCTCGACGAGGGCGTCGTCGCCGAGGCGCAGGACATCGACCTGTGCATGATCCTCGGCGCCGGCTGGCCGTTCCACCTGGGCGGCGTCACGCCGTACCTGGACCGGACCGGCACCTCCAAGCGGGTCACCGGCCGTCGGTTCCTGCCGCGCGGGGTGGCCAGCCTGCGCGCGCGGAATCGACGGCCGGCGGTCCGCCTGGCGC
>NZ_JBSSLX010000354.1:0-3313 GCF_053890995.1 Micromonospora sp. I033
GCCCCGCTGGGCGGTCCGGCCGGGGCGCTCGCCCTGGCCGGCCGCGTCGGTGGTCAGCAGCGGCACCCGCCGGTCGGGCGTCATCCCGGCCCGTCGCTGGTAGTCGGCGACCAGGTCGAGCAGGGCCGGCCCGGTCGGCCGGCGGCCCGGCCGCACGTCGCAGGTGCCCACCTTGCTCTCCTGGATCAGGACGTTCGGGTCCAGGGTGATGCCGAACAGGTCGTTGGCCGAGTCGCCGGTCACCAGGCCCTCGCCTCCGAAGTGGTAGGGCAGCCAGACCTGGTGGATCACCCGGCCGTCGACGCGCAGCGGGGTGAGCCGGTCGGTGACCAGCACCCGCGCCTCGATGACCGCGCGGCCGCTGACCAGGTGCGCCCAGCCGAGGTTCGCCAGCCCCACCTCGGCGGCCAGTTCCGGGGACACCTCGACGAACATCTCCGGCTGCAGCTCGGCCAGGCGCGGCACGGTCCGGCTCATCCCGCCGGCCGTGTGGTGCTCGGTGAGCCGGCTGACCGTGAACACGTACGGGAAGACCTCGCTGTGCTGCTCCGGCGGGCTCGGGTTGATCCGGTTCACCGGGTGGTCGTAGACCTTGCGGGTCGGGTTTGCCTGCTGCCCGTAGAGCGGGTTGCGCATCGGCGACTCGGCCGGCTCGTAGTGCGTCGGCAGCGGCCCGTCGAGCAGGCCGGTGGGCGCGAACAGCCAGGCCTTGCCATCGCCCTGCATGACGAACGGGTCGTCTCCGGCCAGGGCCGCCGTGCCGACGGCACCCTCCGGCCCCCGGTACGTCGGCGGTTTGGTCTTCTCGAAGTCCGGCACGTCGTAACCGGTCCACTCGCCCTTGTCGGCGTCCCACCAGACGTACTTCTTGCGCTCGCTCCACGGCCGGCCCTCCGGGTCGGCGGAGGCGCGGTTGTAGAGGGTGCGCCGGTTCGCCGGCCAGGCCCAGCCCCACTCGCCGGCCACCCAGTCCTGCTCGTGCCGGGACTTCCGGCGGGCCGCCTGGTTGACCCCGTCGGCGTAGACGCCGGTGTAGATCCAGCAGCCGACCGCGGTGGAACCGTCGTCCTTGGCCTCCGGGAAGCCACTGAGCAGGCGGCCGCTGGCCACCTCGTAGCCGTTGATCTCCCGGAGCACCGCCTCAGCACTCGGCTCCGCGTCCCGGCCGTGCGTCGGGTAGTCCCAGGTCAGGTCGAGCAGCGCGCGGTCGCGGGGCCTGGTCGAGCCGGCCAGCTTCTCCCGCAGCACCCGGCCGAGGTGGTAGAAGAACCACAGCTCGGAGCGGCAGTCGCCCGGCGGGTCGACGGCCTTCTCCCGCCACTGGAGCAGCCGCTGGGTCTGGGTGAAGGTGCCCTCCTTCTCCACGTGGGACGCGGCGGGCAGGAAGAACACCTCGGTGCGGCACTCCTCCGGCACGATCTCGCCGGTGGCGATCTCCGGGCTGTTCCGCCAGAAGGTGGCACTCTCGATCATGAACAGGTCGCGGACGACCAGCCAGTCCAGGTTGGCCATGCCGAGCCGCTGCGCCCGGCCGTGCGCCGAACCCACGGCCGGGTTCTGGCCGAGCAGGAAGTAGCCCTTCACCTTGCCGTCGATCATGTTCAGCACCTGCTGGTACGTCCCGTGGTCGCCGGTCATCCGGGGCATGTAGCCGTAGCAGAAGTCGTTCTCCGGCGTCGCCGCGTCCCCCCAGTACGCCTTGAGCAGGCTCGCCGCGTAGGCCCGCGAGTTCCCCCAGAAGCCCTTCTGGCCCGGGTGCCGGATGCTGTCCACCCACTTGTCGAAGGTCGGGTGGGTGACGTGGTGCGGCATCGGCAGATAGCCCGGCAGCAGGTTGAACAGGGTCGGAATGTCGGTGGAGCCCTGGATGCTGGCGTGCCCGCGCAGCGCCAGGATGCCGCCTCCCGGCCGGCCCATGTTGCCCAGCAGGGTCTGGATGATCGCGCCGGTGCGGATGTACTGGACGCCGACGCTGTGCTGGGTCCAGCCCACCGAGTAGACGAGCACGCCGGTCCGCTCCCGGCCCGAGTTCTCCGTCCAGGCACGCGCCAGCTCCAGGAACTTCTCCTCGGGGATGCCGCAGACCCGGGCCACCATCTCCGGCGTGTAGCGGGAGAAGTGCCGCTTCAGGATCTGGTAGACGCAACGCGGGTGCTGCAACGTCTCGTCCCGCTCGCTCTGCGCCGGCATGGGCATGCCGTGCGACTCGTGCCGCAGACCCGCCGCGCTGTCCCGCTCCTTCGCCGTGTCCTCCGCCCCACGCCGCCGCTCGTGGCCCTCGTACTCCCAACTCGACTGGTCGTAGCTGCTGCGCTCCGGGTCGTAGCCGGAGAAGAGCCCGTCCAGGTCCTCGGTGTCGGCGAACTCCTCGCGGATGATGGTGGGCGCGTTGGTGTACGCCACCACGTACTCCCGGAAGTCCAGCTCGTTCTCCAGGATGTACCGCACCACGCCGCCGAGCAGCGCGATGTCGGTGCCCGCCCGGATCGGCAGGTACGTGTCGGCGAGCGCGCTGGTGCGGGTGAACCGGGGGTCCACGTGGAAGACCTTGGCGCCCCGCTTCTTGGCCTCCATCACCCACTGGAAGCCCACCGGGTGGGCCTCGGCCATGTTGGAGCCCTGGATGACGATGACGTCAGCGTTGACCAGGTCCTGCTGGAAGTCCGTCGCGCCGCCGCGACCGAAGCTGGTCCCCAGACCGGGGACGGTGGCGGAGTGTCAAATGCGGGCCTGGTTCTCGATCTGGAGTGCCCCCATCGCCGTGAACAGCTTCTTGATGAGGTAGTTCTCCTCGTTGTCCAGCGTCGCCCCGCCCAGGCTGGAGATGCCCAGCGTCCGGTTGAGCGGGCGGCCCTGGTCGTCGACGTCCTCCCAGGTCTCGTCGCGGGCGGCGAGGATCCGGTCGGCGATCATGTCGAGCGCGACGTCGAGGTCCAGATCCTCCCACTCCGTGCCGTACGGCCGGCGGTAGCGGACCTTGGTCTGCCGCAGCGGGCTGGTCACCAGGCTCTTGCTGGCCGAACCCTTCGGGCAGAGCCGGCCCCGGGAGATCGGGCTGTCGGGATCGCCCTCGATCTGGGTGACCTGCCCGTCCTTCACGTACACCCGCTGCCCGCAGCCCACGGCGCAGTAGGGGCAGACCGAACGGGCCATGCTGTCGGCGGTCTCGGTGCGCGCGGTCAGCGCCGCCGAGCGGCCCGACTGGGCCGCGGTGCCCCGGCCGAGCGGGTCGGTGCCGGTGAGCTGCCGGTAGACCGGCCAACCCTGGATGAAGGTCTTCAGACCCACCCCGACGGCGTCCCCGTCGCGGTGG
>NZ_JBSSLX010000355.1:0-3263 GCF_053890995.1 Micromonospora sp. I033
CCCGAACGTCTCCGACGCGGAGAAGTTCCACATCCGGGAAACCATTCGCTACCTCGCTTACCGCCCGACACTCCCGGCCGATTCCGGAAAACGAGACAGACAGGCCGGATAGACGACACTCCAGTTAGTTCCGCAAATGGCGAAAGAACGGCCGGACAGATCCGATCGATGCCCTACGGGCTCGGACCGGACGCGCTAGCGTCCCTGTTTGTACTGCTCGGGGCTCGTCGTCGGCGGGGGGACGGGACACAGCCGAACCCAGCCCTGCGGGACAGAAGGAGGGGTCTGTCCATGACCCTGAAATGGTTGGCAGTCGTGGTCGCGGTGGTGTCGGTGACATCGTGCGTGACCGGCAACGTGGTGGTCGGCGTACTGGACGGCGGGCAGCTTCCCCTGGTCGTCAATCTCTTCGCGCTCATCACGGCCGGCACCGCGGTGGTTCTCGCCGTCGTCGCCGAGCTGCACGACCGGCTCAACGACCGGGTCAGCGCGCTCACCGAGTTCCTGGTGGCGCGGCTCAACGAGATCGAGGCGCACACCGGCGACCGGAACACCGGCTTCGTGGAGGGCTACCTGCTGAGCCACGGGCAGGAAGCGGCCGTGGTGCCGTTCGGGCGTCGGGGACGGGGAGCCGCCGAACGCTGACCTTTCGCGTCGTCCCGACGACACATCTCGGCCACGAATACGCCGCCGTGACCGGGGTACGCTGTCGCGCGTGCCGCCGTTGAATCTGGGCAACCAGCAGCCGAAGACCCCGTTGGACGCCGAGCACGCGTGGCGTGCCACCGCCGCCCGCGCCGGCGACGTGGTGCTCTTCTTCGACTTCGACGGCACCCTCGCGCCGGTCGACGACGACCCGACCGCCGTCCAGCCCGCGCCGAAGGTGCTCGCCGCGCTGGAGGCGCTCGCCCCGCGGGTACGCCGGATCGCCATCGTCTCCGCGCGCCCGGTGGAGTTCCTCCGCGACCACCTCGGCGGCCTCGCCGGCATCGACCTCTACGGCCTCTACGGCCTGGAGCACAGCCACTCCGGCGGCGAGACCGTCACCGAGCCGGCCGCCCTGCCCTGGGTGCCCACCATGGCCGAGCTGGCCGAGCAGGCCCGCGCCGAGTTGCCGCCCGGCGCCCTGGTGGAGTTCAAGCGGCTCTCCGTCGCCCTGCACTGGCGCACCGCGCCGCAGCTCGGCGACCTCGTGCAGGAGTGGGGCCGGGCCCGGGCCGAGCGGCTGGGCCTGCGCTGCCAGGCCGGGCGCATGGTGCTGGAGCTGAAGCCCCCCGTCGACCGGGACAAGGGCATGGTCATCGGCGAGGCCGTCCGGGACGCCGGCGGCGCCTGGTACTTCGGCGACGACGTCTCCGACATCAAGGCGTTCGCGGCGCTGCGCGCCCGGGCCGCCACCGACCCGCAGTTCCTCGGCGTCTGCGTCGCCGTGGCGAACCCGGAGACCGGCCACGAGGTGGCCGACGCCGCCGACCTCACCCTCGACTCCCCCGCCGCCCTCGGCGACTTCCTCACCGAGGCCCTCCCCCACCTGCGCTGAACCCGCCGGGGGGTTATGCGCCGAAGCGGCGCTGGCGGGTGGCGTAGGAGCGCAGGGCGCGCAGGAAGTCGACCCGGCGGAAGTCGGGCCAGTTGAGTTCGCAGAAGTAGAACTCCGAGTGCGCGCTCTGCCAGAGCATGAAGCCGGACAGGCGCTGCTCGCCGCTGGTCCGGATGATCAGATCCGGGTCGGGCAGGCCCTTGGTGTAGAGGTGCTCGGAGATGTGGTCGACGTCGATCGAGTTGGCCAGCTCCTCGACCGTGCCGCCGGTCGCGGCGTGCTCCAGCAGCAGCGAGCGGACCGCGTCGGCGATCTCCCGCCGGCCGCCGTACCCCACG
Source organism: Micromonospora sp. I033 (assembly GCF_053890995.1). Lineage (NCBI taxonomy): Bacteria > Bacillati > Actinomycetota > Actinomycetes > Micromonosporales > Micromonosporaceae > Micromonospora > Micromonospora sp. I033. The sequence goes on from NZ_JBSSLX010000355.1 coordinate 1,879, forward strand.
GCGATGTTGACCTGGGCCCCGCCGCCGCGCTGCCGGGTGCGCTCCTCGGCCGCCTTGAGGGCGGCGGCGTGGTGCGCGGGCAGCACGTCGAGGGCGCCGACCATCCGCAGCCGCCAGGGGTTGCCCTCCTCGGCCAGCTCGGTGGTGAGGTCCTCGATGATCTGGAGCAGCGGGTCCAGCTCGGCGGCCGGCCGGGAGAGGTTGTCGGTGGAGAGCAGCCAGAGCGTGACGTGCCCGACACCGGCGGCGTCGCACCAGCGCAGCAGCTCCTTGATCCGCTCGGCGCCCATCCGGTGGCCGTCGTTCGGGTCGACGAAGCCCATCTCCCGGGCCCATCTGCGGTTGCCGTCGCACATCACGCCGACGTGCCGGGGCACGGGCTTGCCCGCGAGCTTCGCCGTGAGCCGGCGCTCGTACACGGAGTAGAGGAGTTTCCGCAGAGTCATCACCTTGCAGGGTAGCGACCCGCGTGGGAGATCAGTGTCTCGGTCGCGCATCGCCGACGGCTTCAGGTCGCGGCGCGGCGTCAGACGCGCCGAGCTGAAGCTGTCGTATGGGCCAGGCCAAAGCCGATCATGCCCAGGGTGCGGGCGTCGAGACGTCCGTCACCCAGTCCGAGCTCCACCACGGTCCGGTAGACCCGCTCGTCGCGGCGGGCGGCGCGCACCGCCGCATCGACCACCCACCGGCGCCGGGCCAGCCAGGCCGCCACCGAGCTGTGCCGCAGGTGGGTGCCGAGCCGGTGGCGCAGGGCGTCGGCGTAGCGGCGGGCGGCCCGGTCCGGGCTGCCGGCCGCGGCGGCGCCGGCCAGGGCCCCGGAACGCAGCGCGTAGAAGATGCCCTCGCCGGTGAACGGATTGATCAGTGAGAGCGCGTCGCCGGCCAGCACCACCCGGCCCCGCCCCGGCGCCGGCCGGTGGGTGGAGAGCGGCAGGTGGTGGGCGCGCAGGTCGGTCACGGCCGCCGGGTCGGTGCCGGGAAGCAGGGCGGCCAGCCGGTCCAGCAGGTGGGCGCGGGTCAGCGGCTCGCCGCGCAGCACCTCCCCGTACCCGACGTTGGCCTGGCCGTCACCGATCGGGAAGGACCAGGCGTACGCGGGCCAGCGCGGCGACGAGGTGACGATGAGCTGCTCGGGCGGGCCGGGGCGAGCCGGGGCGTAGCCCCGGATGGCGAGCGCCAGGTGGCGGTCCGGGTTCGCCGGGTGGCCCAGTGTCCGGCGCAGCACCGAGCCGGCCCCGTCCGCTCCGACCACCGCCCGGGCGGCCAGGTCCCCGTCGAGCACCACCCGGTCCTCGCGCACCTCCACCGCGCGTACGGTGTGCCGGCGCAGCTCCGCCCCGGCCGCGGTCGCCGCCGCCACCAGCCGCGCGTCGAACACCTGCCGG
>NZ_JBSSLX010000356.1:0-3257 GCF_053890995.1 Micromonospora sp. I033
GGCCGGGTCGGTGGCCGGTACGAGTCCGCCGGGCCCGACGGCCACCGGGGTCAGCCGTTCCGGCGTGCGCAGCACCGTGACGATCGAGAACGCCGTCGCCAGGAGAACGCCCAGCGAGGCCACGATGGCGACGTGGGCGAGCCGCGACCCGTCACCCCGGCCGAGGGCGGCGCGACGCGCGGCCCCGGCCGCGGCGACGATCCCGTCCAGCAGGACGATCGGCAGGGTCCGCCGTGGCGGGGACGGTGGTGCCGGCACTGGGCCTTTCCCCCTTCAGGTCTTCCGTCGGGACCGGAGTCCGCGGTGCTCCGGTCCCGTGGTCCCGGCCGGTCAGAGCGTCCGGAGCCCGTCGAGCAGCGCCCCGAGCAGCTCCCTGGACGGCATCCCGGACAGGGTCGGCGGGTCGTGCGTCTCGATCAGCCCCGCCGCCAGCAGATCGCCGAGCAGTACCCGGACGCTACCCAACGGCAACCCCAGGTCGGCAGCGACCTCCGCCACCGACAGTGGACGGTGGCACCGCTCGATTATCCGCGCCTGTTCGGGAAAGAGCGGGGCGGTGGCTGGGGCCGCCCCACGGGCCACGACGAGGGAGATCAGGTCGAGCCGGCCGTGGTCGGACGTGAGGCGGCCGCGCGTCACCGTGTACGGCCGGGCCACCGGTCCGGCGTCCTCGTCGTACCACGCCTCGTCACGGTCTCCGGTGGCGCGCACCGTCGTCCCCGCCTGTCGCCGTCCGGGGTTCGAGGTACACGGGCAGTTCCCGTTCGGCCTGCGCCGCGAACAGCGCCACCTCGTACGCCATGTCGCCGACGTCGGCGTCACCACTCATCCGGACCGTGAGGATCGCGCCGCCCCGGGTGGTGGCGACGAACACGAACGCGCGTGACATCTGCACGACGACCTGCCGCAGCGCGCCGGTGGCGCACACCCGGGCGGTCGCCTGGCCCAGCGCGTACAGGCCACTGACCACGGTGGAGACCTGCTCGGCGAGGCCGTCCGGCACGTTCCGGGACCGGCCGAGCAGCAGCCCGTCGGGGGAGAGGACCACGGCCAGCTCGGCCCCGGGAACCCGGTCGACCAGGCCGTCCAGGGCAGCCGTCAGGCTGTCGGTGGTGAGCAGTGAAGGAGTCATCTAGGTCCTCTCCCGCTGTTGCGGAGCGTTGTCTGGAGGATGTCGGGGTCGGTGGCGCCGGGGGCCGGCCGGACCGCCCCGGACTGCCGGACGCGCGTGGGCAGCTCCCCGTCGGCAGCCGGGGGCGGCGCCGGGGCCCGGCCGCCGGCGACCGTGCCGCCCTGCGGGGCGGTAGCGGTGACCAGGCCGGGCGGGAGCAGCACGACGGCGGCGGTCCCGCCGCGTGGGCCGGGACGGAGCGAGACCCGGGCGCCGCAGCGGGCGGCGAGCAGGGCGGTGACGTACAGCCCGGCCCGGCCGGCGGGCGGGCCGTCCGGCGGCGGCCGGTCCAGCAGGTCGTTCGCCTCCGCCAGTGCGGCGGCGTCCAGGCCGGGCCCGTCGTCGAGGATCACCACGGCGCAGCCCTGCGGCCCCGGCTCACCGGCGACCCGCACGGTGGTGTGCTCCGGCGAGCAGGCCACCGCGTTCTCGATCAGCTCGGCCAGCAGGTGGACGACGTCCGTGACGCCGGACCCGGCGAGCGACCACGGCCAGTGCGGCGCGACCAGGACCCGCTGGTAGTGCGGCACCTCGGCGACCGCCCCGCGGACCACGTCGAGCAGCGGCACCGGCCGCCGCCAGCGGCGGGCCGGTGCGGCGCCGGCGAGGATGACCAGCTTCTCCACGTTGCGCCGGAGGCGGGTGGCGAGGTGGTCGAGGCGGAACAGGTCGGCGGTCTCCTCCACCGTCCGCTCCCGCCGCTCCATGGCGTCCAGCAGGGTGAGCTGGTCGCGCAGCAGGGCCTGGTTGCGTCGGGCCAGCCGCAGGAACAACTCGCCGGCGGCGGCGGCGGCCGGCGGGGCATCCGTCACCCCGTCGGCCAGCCGGCGGACGGTGCGGGACCAGCCGACCAGCACGACCAGCACCGCGATGAGCCCGAGTCCCACCACCACGCCGGTCCGGGTGACCACCAACGCGGCGTCCGGCGCGGCCCGCTCGACGCTGTCGCGTGCCGTGGCGATCACCAGCTCCCGCAGCCCGCTCAGGGCCGGGTCGACGGTCGTCCGCCAGCTCTGCGCGCTGATCCCGGCCGTGTCGTCGGCAGCCGGCGTCCGGAGCAACCGGTCCTCCAGCCGGAGCAGGTCGGCGAACCCGGGACTCTCCACCAGCCGCCGGTGCTGGTCCCGTCCGGCGGCGGGCAGCCCCGCGGCCGCCGTCGCCCGGGCGTACCGCTGGGTCGCCACCAGCTCGGCCAGGCGGCGCCGGTCGTCGTCGCCGATGCCGCCGCCGGCCAGGGCCGCGGTCAGCAGGGTGTCCTCCCGGGCGAGCAGCTCGCGCGCCCGGGCCAGCGCGAGGACCGATCGGGTCTCGCCGGCCAGCTCGTCCTCGCGCCCGCCCCACTCCGGGCCGTACACCGCGAAGGCGGCGTCGATCAGCCGGTCGTATCCGGCGACCGCGCTGGGTCGGTCGAGCCGCCCGCCGTCCACCTCGGACCGGAGGGTGGCCAGCCCCGCCAACTGCCGGACCAGCTCATCGGCCCGGTCCCGCACCGCGCCCGCGGTGAGCAGCCGGGGGTCGTGGCCCTCGGTGAACGCGCGCACCGGGGCGACCGCGCCGTCCGTCCGGTCGCGCGCCCCGGCCAGCGCGGCCCGCGCCGGCCCGGCCCCGGCGACCGTCTCGGCGGTCAGCCGGCGTTCCCGCTGGAGGTGGAGGATCAGCAGGTCGGTGGGCTGGCCCAGGGTGTCCGCCAGGACCCGGACCCGGACCAGTTCCGCGGCGTCCCGGCCGGTCAGCACCGCCGCGTACGCCCAGAGGGTCAGCAGCACGGCCGCCAGCGCGCCCAGCTTCAGCCGCATCCGCTCCGTCGCCGGCGGCCGTGCCCGCTGCGTCACCGCGGGTCCCGTTGCGGCCACGGCTGCCGGCCCGCGGCGCTCGACCGGTCGGCGACGACGGTACGCAGCAGGGCCAGCAGCTCCGCCCGGTTGGCGCAGTTCAGCCGGGACCGCATCCGTGCCACGTGGTGCTCCACCGTCTTCGCCGAGATGAAGAGCCGGTCGCCGATCTCCCGATAGGTCAACCCGGCCAGCACCAGCTCGGCGACCTCGTGCTCGCGGTCGCTGAGCCGGTAGCGGGTGGGGCCGGCGTC
>NZ_JBSSLX010000357.1:0-3206 GCF_053890995.1 Micromonospora sp. I033
CCGGCCCGGCTGACCGTCGGCGCCGGCCGGCCCGCCGAGATTGCCGGGTGGGCCGGCCCGTGGCCGGTGGACGAGCGCTGGTGGGCGCCGGCCGAGGCCCGCCGCCGGGCCCGGTTCCAGGTCTGCCTGGCCGACGGGGCGGCCCTGCTGCTCGCGGTCGAGGGCGGCCAGTGGCTGGTGGAGGCGATCTATGACTGAGCGCCGTGCCTTGGCCGTGCGACCTGCTGGCGTGCCGCGCTTCAGGGCGAGGACGGAACTAGATCTTGGAGGAATTCGGCCCCTCCAGGGGCCGCGAGGTTCCAAGATCTCGACGCGGAACCGTCCGGGAGCCCGCCGATGAGCTTCCACAACCCGAAGATGCCCTGGTCGGAGCTGGAGCAGGTGCTCTCCGGGCGGTCCGGGTCCGGCAGGGGGCGGCCCAAGGGCGAGCGGCACCTGCACGTGGTGGACCCGCTCGCGGTCGACGCCGACGGCGGCGACTCCCCGGCGTGGAGCCGCAAGCGGCAGGAGTACGCGCCGCCGGAGCTGGACCGCCCGGACGACGCGGTGCCCTACGCCGAGCTGCACGCGCACTCCAACTTCAGCTTCCTCGACGGGGCCAGCCACCCGGAGGAGCTGGCCGAGGAGGCCGCCCGGCTGGGGCTCACCGCGCTCGCCGTCACCGACCACGACGGCTTCTACGGCGTGGTGCGCTTCGCCGAGGCGGCCCGCGCGCTGCACCTGCCGACGGTCTTCGGCGCGGAGCTCTCCCTCGGGCTGCCCGGCCCGCAGAACGGCGAGCCGGACCCGCACGGCGCGCACCTGCTGGTGCTGGCCCACGGCCACGAGGGGTACGCCCGGCTCGCCGCCACCATCGCCCGGGCACAGCTGCGCGGCGGCGAGAAGGGCCGCCCGGTCTACGGCGAGCTGGAAGAGGTCGCGGAGGAGCTGCGCGACCACGTGCTGGTGCTCACCGGCTGCCGCAAGGGGCACGTGCCCGCCGCGCTGCTCACCGAGGGCGTCGACGCGGCGGCCCGGGAGCTGGACCGGCTCACCGCGCTGTTCGGCGCCGAGACGGTGGCGGTGGAGCTGACCGACCACGGCCACCCGCTCGACGCCGACCGCAACGACGCGCTGGCCGAGCTGGCCGCCGCGGCGGGGCTGCCCACGGTGGCCACCAACAACGTGCACTACGCCACCCCGGGGCGGCGTCGGCTGGCCACCACCGTGGCGGCGGTGCGGGCCCGGCGCAGCCTGGACGAGATCGACGGCTGGCTGCCCGCCGCCGCCACCGCCCACCTGCGCAGCGGCGCGGAGATGGCGGCGCGGTTCGCCGCGTACCCGGGGGCGGTGGCCCGGGCCGCCGAGTTCGGCGCGGAACTCGCCTTCGACCTGCAACTGGTCGCGCCGCAGCTGCCGGCGTACCCGGTGCCGCCGGGGCACAGCGAGATGAGCTGGCTGCGCCACCTCACCATGGTCGGCGCCCGGGAGCGCTACGGCCCGCCCGAGGCGCACCCGGAGGCGTACGCGCAGCTGGAGCACGAGCTGCGGATGATCGAGGACCTGGGCTTCCCCGGCTACTTCCTGGTGGTCTACGACATCGTCGCGTTCTGCCGCGAGCAGGACATCTACTGCCAGGGCCGGGGCTCGGCGGCCAACTCGGCGGTCTGCTACGCGCTGCGGATCACCAACGTGGACGCGGTGCGCCACCGGCTGCTCTTCGAGCGGTTCCTCGCCCCGGAACGGGACGGCCCGCCCGACATCGACGTGGACATCGAGTCCGACCGCCGGGAGGAGGTGATCCAGCACGTCTACGCCCGGTACGGCCGGGAGCACACCGCCCAGGTCGCCAACGTCATCTCCTACCGGCCGCGGTCGGCGGTGCGGGACGTGGCCAAGGCGTTCGGCTTCTCTCCCGGGCAGCAGGACGCCTGGAGCAAGCAGATCGACCGCTGGGGCTCGGTCGCGGCGGTCGACGTCGAGGACATCCCCGAGCAGGTGGTGGCGTACGCCAACGAGCTGCAGACGTTCCCCCGGCACCTGGGCATCCACTCCGGCGGCATGGTGATCTGCGACCGGCCGGTGATCGAGGTCTGCCCGGTGGAGTGGGGGCGAATGCCCGGCCGCAGCGTGCTCCAGTGGGACAAGGACGACTGCGCCGCCGTCGGCCTGGTCAAGTTCGACCTGCTCGGCCTCGGCATGCTCTCCGCGCTGCACTACGGCTACGACCTGATCGGGATGAGCCTGGACCTGGGCGACATGACCCTGGACGACCCCGAGGTCTACGACATGCTCTGCCGGGCCGACTCGGTCGGGGTGTTCCAGGTGGAGAGCCGCGCCCAGATGGCCACCCTGCCCCGGCTCAAGCCCCGCGAGTTCTACGACCTGGTGGTGGAGGTGGCGCTGATCCGGCCCGGCCCCATCCAGGGCGGCTCGGTGCACCCGTACATCCGGCGCAAGAACGGCCAGGAGCCGGTGACCTTCGCGCACCCGCTGATGCGCAACGCGCTGGAGAAGACCCTCGGCGTGCCGCTGTTCCAGGAACAGCTCATGCAGCTCGCCATCGACCTGGCCGGCTTCGACGCGGCCGGGGCCGACCAGCTGCGCCGGGCCATGGGGGCGAAGCGCTCGGTGGAGCGGATGGCGCAGATCGCCGACCGGCTCTACGCCGGGATGGCCGAGCGGGGCATCACGGGGGAGCTGGCCGACGACGTCTACCGCAAGCTCACCGCGTTCGCCAGCTACGGCTTCCCGGAGAGCCACGCCATGAGCTTCGCCTACCTGGTGTACGCCAGTTCCTGGCTGAAGCGCTACCACCCCGGCCCGTTCCTGGCCGCGCTGCTCAACGCCCAGCCGATGGGCTTCTACTCGCCGCAGACCCTGGTCGACGACGCCCGCCGGCACGGCGTCGAGGTGCGCCGGCCGGACATCAACGCCAGCGGGGCGAAGGCGGTGCTGGAGTCCACCCCGGAGACCCGGTGGGGGAGCCAGCCGGGCGAGCCGCCGCACGCCTGGGGGCTGGGCGGTCCGGCGGTCCGGCTGGGGCTGTCCGCCGTGCGCACCCTCGGCGACGAGGTGGCCGAGCGGATCGAGGCGGAGCGGACGGCCCACGGGCCGTACCGGGACATGCCGGACCTGGCCCGCCGGGTCGGCCTGACCGCGGCGCAGCTGGAGGCGCTGGCCACCGCGGACGCCTTCGCCAGCTTCGGGCTGACCCGGCGGCAGGC
>NZ_JBSSLX010000358.1:0-3204 GCF_053890995.1 Micromonospora sp. I033
CGAGGTGATCCGTGGGTCGCTCATGGTTATCTAGTCTCGCACGTGTCCCGCGGAACTCAGATCAACCGCCACGGCGGCAGTTGCGACTCTCACGCCTGGTCCGCGCCGGTGCCGGGGCCCCCGGCACCGGCGCGGTCGATCAGAACCGGGCGGGCTCGCGGTAGACGCCCCACTCGGCACGCAGCGCGTCGCAGATCTCGCCCAGCGTGGCCTCGGCCCGGACCGCGTCCAGCATGGCCGGGATCATGTTCTCGCCGGTCCGGCTGACCTCGACCATCCGCTGCACGGCGGCCTTCACGGCGGCGTCGTCGCGGCCCGCCTTGCGCTCGGCGAGCACCCGGCGCTGCTCCAGCTCGACCTCGTGCGAGATGCGCAGGATCTCCAGGTCCTTGGCCACGGTGCCGGTGTGGCAGTTGACCCCGACGATCCGCTTGTCGCCCTTCTCCAGCGCCTGCTGGTAGACGAAGGCCGACTCGGCGATGTGGCCGGTGAACCAGCCGTCCTCGATGCCGCGCAGGATGCCCGACGTCATCGGGCCGATCTTGTGCGGGCCCTCGCCGCCGAGCTGCTTGATCCGGGCGAAGATCTCCTCCGCCTCGGCTTCGATCTTGTCGGTCAGCGCCTCGACGTACCAGGAACCGCCGAGCGGGTCCGCCACGTTGACGACCCCGGTCTCCTCCATCAGCACCTGCTGGGTACGCAGGGCGATCTCGGCCGACTCGTCGGTGGGCAGGGCGAGGGTCTCGTCGAGGGCGTTGGTGTGCAGCGAGTTGGTGCCGCCGAGCACGGCCGCCAGGGCCTCCACGGCGGTCCGCACCACGTTGTTGACCGGCTGCTGGGCGGTCAGCGACACCCCGGCGGTCTGGGTGTGGAACCGCAGCCACTGGGCCTTCTCACTGGTGGCGCCGTAGACGTCGCGCAGCCAGCGGGCCCAGATCCGGCGGGCGGCCCGGAACTTGGCGATCTCCTCGAAGAAGTCCACGTGGGAGTCGAAGAAGAAGCTCAGGCCCGGGGCGAAGACGTTGACGTCCAGCCCGCGGGAGAGCCCCAGCTCGACGTAGCCGAACCCGTCGGCCAGGGTGTACGCCAGCTCCTGCGCGGCGGTCGAGCCCGCCTCGCGGATGTGGTAGCCGGAGACCGACAGCGGCTTGTACCGCGGGATCTCGCGGGCGCAGTACTCCATGAGGTCGCCGATGAGGCGCAGGTGCGGCTCCGGGTCGAAGAGCCACTCCTTCTGCGCGATGTACTCCTTGAAGATGTCGGTCTGGAGCGTCCCGTCCAGGGTGGACAGGTCGGCGCCCTGCCGCTCGGCGGCGACCAGGTACATGCAGAAGACCGGCACGGCCGGGCCGGAGATGGTCATCGAGGTGGTCACGCCGGCCAGGTCGATGCCGTCGAAGAGCACCTCCATGTCGGCGGCCGTGTCGATCGCCACGCCGCAGTGGCCGACCTCGCCGAGCGACTGCGGGTCGTCGGAGTCGCGCCCCATCAGGGTCGGCATGTCGAAGGCGACGGAGAGCCCGCCGCCGCCGGCCCCGAGGATCATCTTGTAGCGCTCGTTGGTCTGCTGGGCGTTGCCGAACCCGGCGAACTGCCGGATGGTCCAGGTCCGCCCGCGGTAGCCGGTCGGGTAGAGCCCCCGGGTGTACGGGAACTCGCCCGGCCAGCCGATCCGCTCGAAGCCGGGGTAGGGCACCCCCTCCGGCGGGCCGTACACCGGGTCGACGGTCATCCCGGAGAGCGTGGTGAAGTCCGCGTCCCGCTTGCGGGCGGCGTCGTAGCGGGCCTGCCAGCGGGCCCGACCGGCGGCGATCTCGTCGGCGTCCATGCGCGGAGCTCCTCCTCGAGTCCTCGGATGCACCCCGAGTGTAGAACGCCGGCCTGAACGATCGCTAAGGATGGGCGTACCAGCCGGTAACCTCGGTCAGGCCGAGGGCACCGCCGGGCCGCCCAGGGCCACGTCGTCGACCCGGATGTTGATCTCGTCGACCCGCAGCCCGTACGCCTCGACCGCCGAGGTCACCGCGGCACGTACCGCCTCGGTCACCTCCGGCACCGGCCGGCCGCCGTCGATCACGATGACCAGGTTGACCACCGCCGCGCCGTCGGTGACGTGCGCCGAGCAGCCCCGCCGGGCGTCGCCGACCTGGTCCAGCCCGACCCGGTCCAGCACGGCGTTGAAGAAGCGGGCCACGTCGCCGCCGAGCTCGGCCACCCCGGGCACCGACTTCGCGGCGGCCACCGCGATCTTCTCCACCACCTCGTCGGAGACGTGCGTCGCACCGCCCGCCACCGCGTTCGGGGTCACCGACAGCTCCTGGGTCGCCTCGTCAGCCATGCTCTCCCACCGGGTTCGTCCGGCCCCACGCACGCCGTGAGGCGGTGCGAGCGTACTAGGCGGCCGGGATCCGGAGTGGACCCGTCAGGCGCCGGTCCGCCCCTCGACGATCCGGCGTACCGCCGCCGGGGTGGCCAACTCCTCCCGCAGCTCGGGATGGGCCAGGTAGAAGGCCAGGGCGGAGCGCACGGCCTCCCGGTCCGCGGCCAGCCAGTAGGTGCGGACCACCAGGAAGGGCAGGAACCGCAACTCCCCGGTGTCGAACCGGCCGGTGTGCCGGCGCAGCACGCTCCGCGGCGACGGTTCGGCCTTCACCACCAGCACGGACGTGCCCAGCCTCGTCGCGTCGACGGTGTGCACGGCGGCCCACGGTACGGAGTAGAAGCTGGTCAGCCCCGCGTGCGCGATGCCCGCCGGGGAGAGCAGCAGCCCACCGGGGGCGAGCCGGAGCATGACCACCAGGTGCCAGCCGAGCAACGCCGCCCCGCCGGCCAGGACCGCCGCCGCCACCCAGCCGCCGACACCGCCCCACACCGACACCGCCACGACGGCCAGGCCGAGCGCGAGCAGCACGCACGCCGCCACCACCGCGCCGAACCAGCCGTACGCGGCGATGCGGTAGCCGAACCGCACCGCCCGGGTGCCGCCGCCCGGCCACGGCACCAGTGTCGTCGCCGACCCCGAGCCCGTTGACGACGCCACCAGGAGCAGCCCCACCAGGGACCCGAAGAGGAGGAGCAGGAACGCCCCACCCACGATCGGCACCGGCTCGCGGTCGCTGACCCCGCCGGCCAGCGCCGTCAGCCCGCACAGCGCCAGCACGACGAAGAGCGCCAGCCCGGGCAGCGCCGACCACGGCAGCCGCC
>NZ_JBSSLX010000359.1:0-3194 GCF_053890995.1 Micromonospora sp. I033
GGACGGTGACCATCCACTCGCCCAGGTGGTCCTTGTCGTGCAGCAGGTCCTTGATGTCGTACTCGGCGTACTCGAACTCCGGGGACCAGTAGAGCGCGTCGAACGGGCAGACCTCGATGCAGATGCCGCAGTACATGCAGAGCGAGAAGTCGATGTCGAACTTGTCGAGCACGTTGCGCTGGCGGGGGCGGGCGGCGCCGGGGACCGCCACCTCCTCCTTGTGGGAGTCGATGTAGATGCACCAGTCCGGGCACTCGCGGGCGCAGAGCATGCAGACCGTGCAGTTCTCCTCCAGCAGCGCGATCACGCCGCGGGAGCGGGGGGGCAGCTCGGGAGCCACGTCCGGGTACTGCTGCGTGGTCGAGCGGCGGGTCATCGTCTTCAGCGTGACCGCCAGGCCCTTCGCCAGCCCCCCGCCGGGCACGCCGCTGCGCTCGCTCATGCCGCCCATCCTGCCCTGTGCCCCCGGCGCGCGCGACCACCACCCGGCGGATCTCCCGCGGGCGGACCGCCGGGCCGGTCAGGCGTCGGTGGCCGGCAGCGGCGGGAGCATCTCGACGCCGAGTTGCTGGAGCACCTGGAACAGCTCGTTGACGCTCCACACGTCGGCGATCCGGCCGGTCTCGTCGAAGCGGAGGAAGGTGGCCCCCGAGTAGCTGACCACGCGGCCGGTCGGCGGCACCGGGCCGAACTGCCCGGCCTGGGTGCCCGCGGCCCGCCAGTGCACGGCCACCCGTGCGCCGGCGGCCACCACCTCGACGACCTTGTAGCGCAGGTCGGGGAAGGACGCCCGCCGGTCGCGGTGCCAGGCCAGGGTGGCCTCCGGGCCGGTCCCGCCCAGCCCCGGGCAGTCCGCGGCGATCAGGTCGTACGCGCTCTCCTCGCGGCCGGCGTTCCACACGTCGGCGATGAAACGTCGGGCCGCCGCCTCCACATCGGTCACCGCGGCAGCCTAGCCCCGGTCCTGCCCACTCGGCCTGACGGAGGTCTCCCGAGCGACCATGATGGGACGGGAACGAGACATCCTCGGGAGGCGGCGTGGGCGACAAGGGCGACGAGATCCTCAACCGGACCGGCGGCAAGTACGTCGAGCCGGGCGGCGAGTTCACCCGGGACCAGCGCTACATCGCCACCCGGATCACCGCCGACGGGACGAGCGACTGGCCGGTGGAGCCGGGCCGGTACCGGCTGGCGGTCAGCCGGGCCTGCCCGTGGGCGAACCGGCTGATCATCGTCCGGCGGCTGCTCGGGCTGGAGGACGCCATCTCGATGGCGGTGGCCGGCCCCACCCACGACAAGCGGAGCTGGACCTTCGACCTCGACCCGGGCGGCCGGGACCCGGTGCTCGGCATCGAGCGGCTCGCCGAGGCCTACTTCACGCGCTTCCCCGGCTACGAGCGGGGCATCACCGTGCCGGCGATGGTGGACGTGCCGACCGGGCAGGTGGTCACCAACGACTACGCCCGGATGAGCCTGGACCTGTCGACGGAGTGGACGGCGTATCACCGGCCGGGCGCGCCGGAGCTCTACCCGGAGCGGTTGCGCGCCGAGATCGACGAGGTCAACGCGGTGGTCTTCGCGGACGTGAACAACGGCGTCTACCGGTGCGGCTTCGCCGGCAGCCAGGAGGCGTACGAGCGGGCGTACCACCGGCTCTTCGACCGGCTGGACTGGTTGACCGAGCGGCTCACCGGGCAGCGATACCTGGTCGGCGACACGATCACCGAGGCGGACGTGCGGCTGTTCACCACGCTGGTCCGCTTCGACCCGGTCTACCACGGCCACTTCAAGTGCAACCGGCAGAAACTCACCGAGATGCCGGTGCTCTGGGCGTACGCCCGGGACCTGTTCCAGACGCCGGGCTTCGGCGACACCGTCGACTTCGACCACATCAAGCGGCACTACTACGAGGTGCACCGGGACATCAACCCGACCGGGGTGGTGCCACTCGGCCCGGACCTGGCGAACTGGCTCACCCCGCACGGCCGCGAGCAGCTCGGCGGCCGCCCGTTCGGCGACGGCACCCCGCCGCTGCCGGCCCCGCCGGAGGAACGCGTCGACCCGGCACACACCCCGCTGCGCGACATCGACTGACCCCCGCGAGGAGGGCCCGTCCTCACATCGCCAGGCGGACGGCGGCGGTCAGCACCAGCTGGGCCAGGGCCAGCGGGACCAACACCAGCCAGCACAGGCGCTGGAGCTGGTCCTCGCGCAGCCGCGGGTAGCTCACCCGGAGCCAGATGATCACGAACGCGACGGCGAACACCTTGAGCAGGGTCCACAGCCAGCCGAGCTGGGCGTCGGCGAACGGGCCCTGCCAGCCGCCGAGGAAGAGCACCGTGGTCAGCGCGGCGATCACCACGATGCCGACGTACTCGGCGAGCAGGAAGAAGGCGAAGCGCAGGCCGGTGTACTCGGTCATGAAGCCGAAGACCAGCTCGGAGTCGGCCACCGGCATGTCGAACGGGGGCCGGCGGATCTCGGCCAGCCCGGCGACGAAGAAGATCACCATGGCCGGCGCCTGCCAGAGCAACCACCAGGGGCGCCACGCCTCCACGATCCCGGGCAGGCTGAGCGTCCCGGCCGCCATCGCCACCGACGCGGCGGCGAGCACCAGCGGCAGCTCGTAGCCGAGCAGCTGGGCCGCCCCGCGCAGCCCGCCGAGCAGGCTGTACTTGTTGGCCGAGGCCCAGGCCGACATCAGCACCGCCAGCACCCCGATGCCGACCACGGCCAGCACGAAGAAGAGGCCGATGTCCAGCGGCTGCCCGACCAGGTCGCCCGGACCGAGCGGGATGACCAGCAGGGCGAGCAGGTAGGGCACCAGGGCCACCGCCGGGGCCAGCCGGAACACCGGCCGGTCCGCCTCGCGTGGGGTGACGTCCTCCTTCTGCACGAACTTGATGCCGTCGGCGACCAGCTGCGCCCAGCCGTGGAAGCCGCCCGCGTACATCGGGCCGAGCCGGCCCTGCATGTGGGCCATCACCTTGTGCTCGGCCTGGCCCACGATCAGCGGCAGGGTGAGGAATGCGACCAGCACGCCCGCCACCCGGAGGACCAGTTCCAACCAGGCCGGCATCAGCCCTCCCCCTCCTCGGCGCCGGCCGCCGGCTCCTGCCGCGCGGGGCCGGCCGGGCGCTCACCGGGCACCGGCCGCCCGACCGGGCCGGGCTCCGCCGGCGCGGGTCCGGGTT
>NZ_JBSSLX010000360.1:0-2882 GCF_053890995.1 Micromonospora sp. I033
GAAGTTCTCCTGGGTGGCGTAGGTGCCGGCGAAGCCCTCCCGGGTGGCCCGGCGCCGCCCGGTCCGGCCTGCCGTCCCGTTCGGCTGAGGAGGTCGGTGGCGTGGCGCGGTCCGGCCTGAACCGGCCGGCCGAGAACCGGTCCGGGGAGGGGCGGTTCGCCGCGCCCGAGGCGCGCGCCGGCCGGCTCGCCGAGTCGCCGGCCGAGGGCGCCGACCCGGACGCCGAGCCGCCGCGCCGCCGCCGGCAGGCCGCCAGCCACCGGGGCCGGGCCGCGGTGGAGGAGTCCTCGCTCGCCGCCGCTCCGGCCGGCACGCCCACCGGCAGCCCGGCCACGGTCGGCACCTCGTACTCCGGCGGGCAGATGAGCACGACGGAGACCGCGCCGTCGCGACCGCTGGACACGGGCGGCCTGCCGGGGCCCCGGGTGGTGATCGACCACGTCCAGGTGAGCACCTTCGGCCTCGACGCCACCGTGGAGGTCCGCCTGATCGCCGGGGACCGGACGGCGGAGGGCCACTCCACCGGGCCGGCCGTCGACGGCTACGTGCTGCGGCTCTGCGCGGTGGCCGCGGCCGCCGCGGTGGACGAACTGCTCGGCCGCGCCGCGCCGGCCGGTGAGCGGGGCCGGTGCTTCGTCGAGCACACCGCCGTGGTGCCGTTCGGCAACTGCGAGGTGGCGACCGTGGTCGTGCTGCTGGTCTGCGACGGCTGGGTGGAGCAGCTCGCCGGCTCCGCCCTGGTCGCCGGGGATCCCCGGCAGGCCGTGGTCCGGGCCACCCTGGCCGCCGTCAACCGCCGGCTGGAGGCACTGCTCGCCTGAGCCGGTGTCGGGCCCGCCCGGTCCGGGAAGACTGGAACCATGAAGCCCGCCGCCCTCTGGCCGGACCACCTCCTGCCCGCGCACGCCGTCCCGCCACCCTGGCCGGGCCGGGCGGTGCGTCTCGACGGCACGGTGACGTACGTGCGGGACACCTTGGCCACCGCCCCCGGCGCCGAGCCGGCGCTCTACGTGCACGGCCTCGGTGGCTCGTCGCAGAACTGGACCGACCTGGCCGGCCTGCTCGCCGACCGGCTCGACGGCCAGGCGATCGACCTGCCCGGCTTCGGGCGCAGCGAGCCCGGCCGGCGCTACACCGTGCCGGCCTTCGCCGACCGGGTGGTCCGCTGGATCGAGCACAGCGGACGGGGGCCCGTGCACCTGTTCGGCAACTCGCTCGGCGGCGCCGTCACGGTCCGGGTGGCGGCGCTGCGCCCGGATCTGGTCCGGACCCTGACCCTGATCTCGCCGGCGCTGCCGTTCCTGGACTTCCGGCGCTCGTTGCAGGGGCGGATGCTGCCACTGCTGGCGATCCCCCGGGGCGAGCGGCTGGCTGCCCGGCGGCTGGCCCAACTCGCCCCCGAGGTGATGGCCGAGCAGGTGATGGAGGCGTGCATCGCCGACCTGACCCGGATCAGCGAGCAGCGCCGGCAGGAGGCGATCGAGGAGATCCGGGTCCGCTACGAGGCCGCGCACTACGCCGCCGCCTACGTCCGCACCTTCCGCGGCCTGGTCTCCAGCTTCCTGCGGTCGTACCTGCCGGGGTCGGGGTCGCTGTGGCGGCTGGCGGCGGCGGTGCGGGTGCCCACGCTGGTGGTGGGCGGGCGGCAGGACCGGCTGGTCGACGTGCGGGTGGCGCCGCAGGCCGCCCGGGTGATCCCGGACAGCCGCCTGCTGATGCTGGACGGCGTCGGGCACGTGGCCCAGTTGGAGGTGCCCCGGACGGTGGCGCGGGCGGTGCTGGCGCTGCTCGCCGAGGCGGCCCCCGCCGGACCGCCGCGGGACGAGCGGACGGAGGCGCAGGCCAGGGCCCTGATCGCCGAAACGGGGGAGAGCGGACACCGCCGTGGCATGGCAGGCTGAGCCGGATGCCCACCTCCGTCCGTCCGCGTGCCGCGCGGCCCACCACCCCGCCCGCCGGCCGCTGGCGTTCCGCCGTCGTGGTCTGCGCCTTCCTCGTCGCCGCCGCGGTCGGTATCGGGGTCGCGCTGCAACATCCGTCGGCCGGGGCCGAGGTGCTGCTGGGCGCCGGCCCGGTGGCCCAGCCACCCGCGCCGACCACTGCGCCGCCGCCGTCGAGCGCGCCGCCGTCGCCGAGCCCGGACCCGTTGCCGAGCACTCCGGCGGCGCCGGTGCTGCGCCTGCCCGGCCGTGCGCGGGCACGGGGCCGGGCCGGGGTGCTGCGCCGGTTCCGGGTGGCGGTGGAGAACGGCTCGGGGGAGGACGTGCACGCCTTCGGCGACGCCGTGCAGCGCGCGCTGGCCGGGCCGGGGAGCTGGGTGGACGGTGGCCGGCTGCGGTTGCAGCGGGTCGGCCCGGGCAGCCGGTCGGACTTCACGATCTACCTGGCCACCCGGGACACCGCCGGCCGGCTCTGCCGCGCCGGTGGCATCGACATCCGGGTGGGTGGCGTGCCGTACACGTCGTGCCGGGTCTCCGGCAAGGTGGTGATCAACCTGGACCGGTGGCGGACGTCGGCGCCGCACCTGGTGGCGGCGAAGCTGCCGCTGGACACCTACCGGCTCTACGTGGTCAACCACGAGGTGGGTCACCAGTTGGGGCACCACCACGAGGCCTGCCCGGGCGCGGGTCGGCCGGCGCCGGTGATGCAGCAGCAGACCCTCTTCCTGAACGGCTGCCGGCCGAACCCGTGGCCGTACCTGGGCGGGAAGCGGTACACCGGTCCGTCGGTGTGAGGACCTGATCGTGGCGATGAGAAGTATTTCCCAGGAGAAGCGGTAAAACGGCCTGATTGCCCGGATTGCCTGCCACGCTGGTGTCATGACGTCGTCGTCCCCTTACGACCCGCCTGCCGAGCCCGCGCCGACCACCGGCCGCCCGTCG
>NZ_JBSSLX010000361.1:0-2818 GCF_053890995.1 Micromonospora sp. I033
CCCCCGGCCCCCGCCCCGCCGCCCCCCGCGGAGCTGGCGGAGCCGCCGGCAGCACGCCGCCCGCGCCCCCGACGCCCGCCGGTGACCGCCCCGGCGGAGACGGCCGGACCGGTGCGGCCGGGGCGGGCCGCGTGGATGCCGGTCCGGCCGTCTCCGCCGGGACCGGTGCGGCCGGGGCTGGCCGCGCGGATGCCGGTCCGGCCGTCACGGGGGCGGCCGGGCCGGCGGGGAACCGGCCGGTCGGCCGGGACGGCCCGGGCGTACGCCGTGGCATGCTCGACGGCGTGACCGCACGTGCCGCCAGCACCGTCCTCGTCGGCCGCCAGCGTGAGCTGGCCGGGCTGCGCGAGGCGCTGGGCCGGGCCCGCACCGGGGACCCGGCCACCGTCCTCGTGGGCGGCGAGGCCGGGGTCGGCAAGACCCGGCTGCTGGAGGAGTTCGGCTCGCACGCCACCACGACCGGCGCGCGGCTGCTGATCGGCCAGTGCCTGGAACTCGGCGAGGCCGGCCTGCCCTTCGCGCCGTTCGCCGCCGCGCTGCGCGACGTGCTGCGCCACGACGGCCCGGCCGCCTTCGCCGGCTACGAGGCGGAGTTCGCCCGGCTGCTGCCCGAGCTGGCTCGGGTGCCCGCCGGGGCCGCCGCGCCCACCGGGCTGCCCGTCTCCGACACCCCGCGCGGCTACCTGTTCGACCTGGTCGCGGACCTGTTCCGGCGGATCGCCGAGGAGCGGCCGCTGGTGCTGCTGATCGAGGACCTGCACTGGGCCGACCGCTCCACCCGCGATCTGATCGGCTTCCTGGTCCGGGCCGCCCGGGCCAGCCGCCTGCTGCTGGTCTGCACCTACCGCACCGACGAGCTGCACCGCGGCCACCCGCTGCGCCCCTTCCTCGCCGAGCTGGACCGGGCCCGGGGCGTGGACCGGGTCGAGCTCGGCCGGCTGGACCGGGACGGCACGGCGGCCATCCTCGCCGACCTGCTGGGCACCGAGCCGGCCGCCCGCGCCGTGGACGACGTGCACGGGCGTACCCAGGGCAACCCGTTCTTCATCGAGGAGCTGGCGGCGGCCGGCGACCCGGTCGGCTGCGCGGTGCTGCCCGAGACGCTGCGGGACCTGCTGCTGGCCCGGGTGGACCGGCTGCCCGAGCCGGCCCAGCGGGTGCTGCGGATCGCCGCGGCCGGCGGCACCCGCTTCGCCCACCAGCTCCTCGCCGAGGTGGCCGGCCTGCCGGAAGCCGAGCTGGAGGACGCGCTGCGCGCCGCCGTGGCCGGCCAGCTCGTGGTGGCCGATCCGGACGGCGACTACGAGTTCCGGCACGCGCTGTTCCGCGAGGCCGTCCACGACGACCTGCTCCCCGGCGAGCACGCCCGGCTGCACGCCCGGTACGCCGCCGCGATCGAGGCGCAGCCGCACCTGGTGGCGGCCGGCCGCGCCCCGGCCGAGATCGCCCACCACTGGTACGCGGCGCACGACCACCCGCGCGCCCTGATCGCCGCCCGGGCGGCCGCGGGCGCCGCCGGGGACCGCTACGCGTACGCCGAGCAGAGCCGGCTGCTGGAACGGGTCCTCGAACTGTGGGAGCTGGTGCCCGACGCCGGCGACCGGCTCGGCATGGACCACCTGCGGGTGCTGGAGGAGACCATCGCCGCGGCCAACACCGCCGGCGACCTCAGCCGGGCGCTGACCCTCACCCGGGCCGCCCTGGCCGAGGTGGATCGCGCCGCCGAGCCGCTGCGGGCCGCCCGCCTCCTCGACCAGCGCGGCCGGCTGCTCGCCCTGCTGGGCAAGAGCGACGGCGCGGCCGAGCTGGGTGAGGCGTACCGGCTGGCGGCCGGGGTGCCGGAGGGACCGGAGCGGGTCGGGCTGCTCTCCGACATCGCGGCACACCTGATGAAGGTCGATCCGGCACAGGCCGCCACGGTGGCAGCCGAGGCGGCGGTGGGCGCGGAGGCGGTCGGCGCGGACCTGGCCCTCCTGCCCACCCGCATCGCCATGCTGTGCCGCACCCGGGACATCCCCGACCTCGGGCTGGCCGAGTTGCGCCGGGCCGAGGCGCTGGCGCGGGCCGCCGATGACGCCCCGGCGCTGGTCAGCGCCCTGGTCTACCTCTCCGACGTGCTCTACGAGCTGGGCCGGTACGCCGAGTCCGAGGAGGCCGCGGCCGCCGGGGTGAGCGAGGCGCGCCGGGTGGGGATCAGCCGTTCCATCGGGGCGTACCTGCTGTCGAACCGGGCCGAGGCGCTGATCGCGCTGGGCCGCTGGGACGAGGCCGACGCGGCGTGCGCGGAGGCGGCCCGGATCGACCCGCCGGGCGTCTCCGGGCTGCACTGGCTCCAGCTCCGGGCCGGGCTGCGGCTGGCCCGGGCGCACCCCGCCGCCGACGAGCTGGTCGGCCGGGCGCTGGCCTTCCTGGCCCGGCCCTACCTCTGGCCGAACCACCGGCTGCCGCTGCGCGAGCTGGCCATCGAGGCCGCCCTGGCGGCGGACGACAAGGTGGCCGCGCTCGCGGCGAGCCGGGCCGCCCTGGCCGATGAGCGCCTGGTCGACCTCCCCCGGGAGGCCTGGCCGGTGCTCAGCGCGGTGGCCCGCGCCGCCGCGCTGGTCGGCGACGCCGAGCTGGCCGCCGAGGCGTCCGCCCTGGCCGCCGTGCTGCCCGTCCGCTATCCGGCGGAGCAGGCGCACGCCGCCCAGGTCGCCGCGATCCTCACCGGCGTCGCCCCGGGCGCCGATGGTGATGCCGGCACGCCCCTCGCCCCGGCCGAGCGGGCCGGCGCGGTGGTCGAGCGTGGCGTCGCGGTCGTGGAGCGTCGCGGCGGGCC
>NZ_JBSSLX010000362.1:0-2782 GCF_053890995.1 Micromonospora sp. I033
GGGGCGGCGGCGACCGGGCCGCGCGGCCGGCGGAGCAGGAGGACGACGACCACGGCCACCAGCAGGAGCACGACCACCCCGCCGGCGACCAGCAGCCAGGGGAACCCGCCGCCGGCGGCCGCGGCGGCGGCCGAGGTGACCGAGGCGGACGGCGCGGCCGGCGCTTCGGCGACGGCCCGCAGTTCGGCCGGCTTGGGCTGGTTGGCGACCACCTTCCAGCTCACCGACCGGCCGTTGATCGTGCCGTTCGTGTCCAGCACCCGACCGGGAAAGGTCACCGAGATCTCGAACGACATCAAGGTCATGAAAGCCTGCTGGTTCCGCGGATCCTGCTCGGCCACCTTTCCGCCGTATTTCTTCGGATCGAGCGGGAGCGAGAAGCGGTAGAGATCGCCGTCCCGGACCAGATTCACGCTCTCGCTGGTGAATTGCGACAACGGCGTTTTCCGGTAGGCGATCTGAATGCCGTAGTGGTTCGCGTCCTCGTACCGGGTCTCGGCGCCGGCGGGGAGGGAGGGGATGTTCTGCCGCAGCTCGGCGAAGGCCGCCGCGACGTCCGGGTTCCGGCGCTTGAGCACCGATTTCTCGGCGGTGAGCAGGAGTTGGCCGGTGACCGTGTCGTCGGCGTTCACGGTCAGCCCCAGATTGAGCTGCATGCAGCCGCTCAGTGCCGCCACGAGGGCGAGACACACCGCGAGGCGCAATGCCCGGCTGCGGCGGAGTCTCGTATTCATGGGCACAGTGTGTGTGATCGTCGTCACGTCGAGCAGTCAGCGATCAGTCACACGCCTGTCGCCGATCTTACCGGCCCGCTCTCCTATTCGGCCGACCCCGGAAATCTCACCCGATCGATATTCTGGAAGATTGTGCGCGGCGCAATTTCGCTCAGTCCGCGGGCGGCTGCCAGTCGGCGTACCGGGCCGCGCCGCGCAGCGCCGCCCGGGACGGGGTCAGCCGGAGCACGGCGTCGCGCAGGGCGACCGCCGCGGGGTGGCGCAGCTGCTGGCCGAACCGGGCGGTGCGGGCGGCGGCCCGGGCGATCGCCTGGCTGCGGGGGCGCCGCTGCCGGTCGTACCGGGCCAGTGCGCCGGCCAGGTCGGCCGGCCCGCCGGCGCAGGCGGCGCCGAGCACCACGGCGTCCTCGATCGCCTGCCCCGCGCCCTGCCCCAGGTGCGGCGTCATCGCGTGCGCCGCGTCGCCGAGCAGCGCCACCCGGCCCCGCACGTACGACGGCAGGGGGGTGGCCAGGTGGAACAGGTCGGTGCGGAGCACCGCCTCCGGCGGGGTGGCCGCCAGCAGCGCGGGTATCGGCTCGTGCCAGCCCCCGAAGCGGGCCCGGACGGCCGCCCGCTCGTCCGGCTCGCGCTGGCCCGGCGGGGCGGTCTCCGCCGCGTACCAGTAGAGCCCGCCGTCGCCGAGCGGGACGGTGCCGAACTCGCGGCCCGGCCCCCAGGTGACCGCCGTCGCCACCGGCGCGGGCCAGCGGATCGCCGCCCGCCAGGCCGTCGAGCCGGAGTACGCCGGCGCCGGCAGGTCCGGCCAGAGCCGGCGGCGCAGCACGCTGTGCAGCCCGTCGGCCCCGACCACCAGGTCCCCCCGCAGGGTGGTCGGCGCGCCGTCGCGGCGGTACGTCACCGCGGGGAGGTCGGCGTCGACGTCGACCACGTCCGCCCCGGTGACCAGGGTCGAGGCGGGCAGGGCGGCGCGGAGCAACCGGTGCAGTGCGGTCCGGTGGATGCCGAGCGCGGCGGTGCCGAGCGCCCGTTCCAGGTCGGCCCCCTCGATCCGGGACAGCCACCGGCCGTCGCTGGTCCGCAGCCCGCCCGGCGTGTCCGGCACGCCGTGCCGGCGGATCGCGTCGCCCACGCCGAGCGCGTCGAGCCCGCGCAGCGCGTTCGCCATGAGGGTCAGGCCGGTGCCCAGCTCGCGCGGCTCGGGCGCGCGTTCGAGCACGGTGACCCGCCAACGCCGACGGTGCAGGGCCAGTGCCGCGGCCAGCCCGCCGATGCCGGCGCCGACCACGATCGCGTGCGGCTCGCCCATGGCGACCACCTTTCTACGCCTGTAGAAGGCCATACTACATCCGTAGAAGGCGAGCGAGGAGGGGCGACAGTGAGCGGACGGGCGGACCGGCTGGCCCGGCTGGCCGACGCGGCGGTGGAGCTGCTGGCGGAGGGCGGCATGCGGGCGTTGACCCACCGCGCCGTCGACGCGCGGGCCGCGATGCCGCCCGGCACCACCTCGGCGTACCTGCGGACCCGGCAGGCGCTCATCGAGGCCGTGGTCCAGCGCCTGGCCGACCTCGACCGCGCCGACCTGGCGGCCCACGAGCTGCCCACCGAGCCGCCCGCCGCGCCGCCCCACGCCGCTCCGGCGCTCGGGGCGGACGGGCTCGACCAGCTCGCCGTCGGGGTGGCCGAGGTGCTCGACCGCTGGCTGACCACCGGACGCACCCGTGCCCTCGCCCGGTACGCCTGCCTGCTGGAGGCGGTGCACCGGCCCGAGCTGCGCCGGATCCTGGACCACGGCACCGTGCTGCGCGTCCAGGCCCGGGACCTGCTGGCCCGCGCCGGTGCGCCGGACCCGCGCCGGCAGGGCGACCAGTTCGTCGCCTTCGTCGACGGCCTGCTCTTCGACCGGCTGGTCGGCGCCGGGGCGCTCAGCGCGCCGCCGCCCGGCACCCCGGCCAGCCGGGACGACATCCGGGCCGCGGTGCGTACCCTGCTGCGCGCGTTCACCGGGGCCTGACCGGGCGTGAGCGCCGCCACGGGTGCGAAGGTGG
>NZ_JBSSLX010000363.1:0-2779 GCF_053890995.1 Micromonospora sp. I033
CCGGCTCCGCGCCGCGCTCGTCGGGCCGGCCGGCGGGCGCGGGGCCGGCCCGTCCGGACAGGTGCAGCGCGGCGGCCAGCAGCACGACGGCCAGGAAGGCGGTGACCAGGCCGCGCCCGTGCTCGACCTGCAACCGCTGCTCGATGGGGAAGAAGAGCGCGCGCTGGCCGAGCTTCTGCAGCGAGAAGGCGGTTGCGATCAGCACCGCGAGCAGCGCGGCCGCGATGCCGAGGCCGGCGAGCCGGGCGTGCTGCCGCACCGCCGGGGCGCCGCGCAGCGCCAGGGCCACGGCGGCCGCCATGCCGAGCAGGCCCACCAGGTACGCCACCCCGAAGCCGCCCACCTCCGCCACCCCGCTCGGCAGCCGGATCGGTGTGGTCGCCTCCTGGTCGTCGTTCGGCACGGTCATCACCAGCCACTCGCCGATCAGGGAGGCGACCGCGGCCACCGCGCCGAGCCCGGCGAGCACCGGCGGGAGGCGGTGGTCCCGGGCCAGGCCGGCGAGGCTCCGGCCGACCCGGCGGGACGGCGCGGGTTCGGCGTCGCCCCACTCGACGACGGCCGTGCCGTCGGACCGGCTGTCCTGCCTGGGGATGGGGAGATCCTGGGACATGGGCCACCCTTCCCGTACGCGGGCCTGCGTCGAATCATGACACAGCCGGCACGCGGTGACAGGGAGCGCAAGCCCACAGCCCGGTGCGGGGCGGCCCGCTTTCCGTTAGCGTCGGTGCCATGCCTATCCGTACCGCTTCCGCTCGTTGGCAGGGCAACCTCACCGAGGGGTCCGGCACCGTCCGCACCGGCAAGGGCGGCCTCACCGGCAACTACTCCTTCAAGTCCCGCTTCGAGGAGGGCGAGGGCACCAACCCCGAGGAGCTGATCGGCGCCGCGCACGCCGCCTGCTTCTCGATGGCCCTCTCCAAGCAGCTCGCCGACGCGGGCGTCACCGACACCTCGGTGGACACGACCGCCAAGGTGCACTTCGACAAGACCGACGCGGGCATGACCGTGACCCGGATCGACCTGGAGACCGTCGGCCAGGGCCCCGGCCTGGACGAGGCCCAGTTCACCAAGCTGGCCGAGGCGGCCAAGGAGAACTGCCCGATCTCCCGGCTGCTCTCCCCGGGCGCGCAGATCACGCTGACCGCCCGCCTGGCCTGACCACGTCCGACACGGCAAGGGTGCCCCGCCGGGCGCCCTTGCCGTGCCGTGCGCCGATCGTGAAGGGGTGACCGGGCGGCGTGGCCGTGCAGATGACCCGGGAGCGGTTCGAGGAACTCGTCGGCGAGGCGCTCGACGAGGTGCCCGAGGAACTGCTCGGGCTGATGAGCAACGTGGTCATTCTGGTCGAGGACGACCCGCCGCCGGGCGAGGACCTGCTCGGGCTCTACGAGGGGCACGCGCTCACGTCCCGGGGCTGGGACTACGCCGGCGTGCTGCCCGATCGCATCCTCATCTTCCGGAACCCCATCCTGGCGATCTGCGACTCCGAGGACGACGTCGTGGACGAGGTGGCGGTGACGGTGGTGCACGAGATCGCCCACCACTTCGGCATCGACGACGACCGACTGCACGCCCTCGGCTGGGGCTGACCGGGCCCGCGTCGCGCCCCGCTCGGCCGATCCCCGCTGTTGCGCGGGTCCCCTAACCTCCGGTGCAGGCACACCCCGATGCAGGAGGAAACCCATGCGCAGCGCGCTGTTCTCCGCGGAGAACCTTGAGAAGGAGTCCCAGCAGCCGGGCATGCGGCTGCAGAACTCCAAGATGCTGAAGATCGAGCTGAACGGCGAGGCGATGGCCCGGGTCGGGTCCATGGTCGCGTACCAGGGGCAGGTGCAGTTCCAGGCGCTCGGCTCCGGCGGCATCGGCAAGTTCATCAAGCAGCGGCTCACCGGCGAGGGCGTGCCGCTCATGAAGCTCACCGGGCGCGGCGACGTCTTCCTGGCCGAGCTGGCCAAGGACGTGCACATCATCGACCTGGAGCCCGGCGACGCCCTGTCGATCAACGGCTCGAGCGTGCTCGCGTTCGACTCCACCCTCCAGTACGACATCAAGATGGTCGGCGGCGCCGGGATGGCGTCCTCGTCCGGCCTGTTCAACTGCGTCTTCACCGGTCACGGCCGGATCGCGATCACCACCAAGGGCACCCCGGTGGTGCTCAACGTGGACGCTCCGACCTACGTCGACCCCCAGGCCGCGGTCTGCTGGTCGGCCAACCTCCAGACCGGCTACCACCGGGCCGAGCAGCTCGGCCTGGGCACGCTGCTCGGCCGCAGCACCGGCGAGGCGTTCACGATGAGCTTCGCCGGCCAGGGCTTCGTCGTGGTCCAGCCGTCGGAGGAGCCGCCGGTGCAGGGCAGCGGCGCGCAGCAGCAGCAGGGCGGCCTGCTCGGCGGCCTGCTCCAGTGACCGCCCGGTGCGCGGGGCGCCCGCTCCGGGCGCCCCGGCACCGTCAGCTCAGCTCGCCGGCGCGCAGCCGGGAGAGCCAGGCCGCCGCGTCCGCGTAGTCGGTGTCGGAGAGGCCGGCCGGAGCGGGGACCGGCCGGTCGCTCGCCGCCGGGCTCCAGCGGTGCCGGGGGTACGAGCCGAGGAAACGCACGTCGGCGCAGACCCGGCGCAGCCCCTGCAACGCCTCGCCGAGGCGTACGTCGGCGACGTGGCCGGTGCAGTCGAGGAAGAAGACGTACCGGCCGAGCGCCTCGCCGGTCGGGCGGGACTCGATCCGGGTCAGGTTCACCCCGCGGGTGGCCAGTTCCATGAGCACCGACAGCAGCGCGCC
>NZ_JBSSLX010000364.1:0-2754 GCF_053890995.1 Micromonospora sp. I033
CCGCCGGCGGCGGGTTCGTCGTTGGCGGCGTAGCTGTAGCCGGCGCCGCCCGCCACGAGGGCCGCGACGAGGGCGCCGCCGGCCAGCGCCGTCCGGGTACGCCCCCGGCGGAACCGGCCGCGGCGCCCCGCGGTCGCGCCGAGCGTGGTGCTGGCGAGGCTGGTGGCGCCGCCCGCGCCGTCGGGGAACGGCCAGAGCGCGGCGAGCAGGGCGGCCCGGCGGGCCAGCTCGCGCAGCCCCCGTTCCTCCCACTCCCCGCCGTATCCGGCGCCGGCCACCCGTTCGAGGAGCTCCAGGAAGACCTGGGCGGGCTGGGGCCGCTCGTCGGGGCGCTTGGCCATGCCGTGCCGCAGCAGCTCGTGCACCGGCGCCGGGGCGGGGTCGGTCGGGATCGGCGCGGAGGCGTGCTGCTCGCGCAGGGCGAGCAGGTCCATCCCCTGGTACGGCGGCCGGCCGGTGAGGCACTCGAAGAAGGTGGCGGTGGCCGCGTAGATGTCGCAGGCCGGGCTGGCCGGCGCCCCGGTCCACTGCTCGGGGGCCATGTAGCGGGGCGTGCCGGAGACGGTGGTGTCGGAGCCCTGACCGACCGGCATGGCGATGCCGAAGTCGGCGAGCTTGCTCAGCCCGTCCCCGGTGACCAGCACGTTCTCCGGCTTGTAGTCCCGGTGCACCACGCCGCGGGCGTGGGCGGCGGCGAGCCCGGCGAGCGACCCCTTCAGCACGCAGAGCGCCGCCTCGGGGGTGGTCGGGCCGTGCGCGCGCAGCATCTGGCGCAGCGAGACCCCGTTGACCAGCTCCATCACGATGGCCGCGCCGTGCGGGGACTCGACGTACTCGTAGAGCCGGCTGACGTGCCGGTCGTCGATCTCGCCGAGCAGCCGGGCCTCCTCGCGGAAGGCGGTCCGGAAGGAGGAGTCCGCGCCGATGTCGCGCACCAGGTACTTGATGGCGACCGGGGTGCCGGTGGCGTCGTGGGTGGCGAGCACGACGCTGCCCGACGCACCGGCGCCGAGCCGACGGACCGGCGTGTAGCCGGACAGCTGCCAGCCGCTCATGCGACGAACTCCACGGCGTTCCAGGGGCGGGTGTCGGCCTCCGCCTCGCTGGTCATTCTGGTCGCGCCGGGCCCGTCGGCCATCGGCGCAACGGGTGCTTCCGGGCGCCGGACGGCGACCCCGGACCCGGGGTGCCGGCCGGGTCCGGGGTCGGTCGCGCGCGGGCCGGGCGGGTCGGCCGGCGGATGGTCGGTTACGGACACACCGCCACAGCTAGCAGACGCCGGCAAGCCCAGCGGTCAGATGGCGGTGGCCTGGGAGACCTTCCACTCGCCGTCTACCGGGACCAGGGTGAGCACCACCCGGTTCTGGTCCACCTTCTCCCCCGCCGTGGTCACGTTGCGCCGGTACTGGTTGAGGTAGAGCAGCAGCTCCACCCGGTCCGGCTCGGCGCTGACCACACCGGTGGCGGAGACCTCGGCGAGCACCACGGCCTGCTGTTTCGTGGCGGTCGTCTTCAGCGCCGTGGTGGTCTGGGCGTACTCGTCGGCGAACGCGCCGGTGGCGAAGGTGCGGCCGTTGGCGACGCTGTCGTCGAAGGTGCGGTAGTCGTACGAGAAGAGGGCCTTGGCGGCGGCCGGCGCGGTGGCCAGTGCCTGGCGGACGGCCTGGTCGCGCTGGCCGGCGCGGCGGTCGGCGGTCCAGCCGGCCACCGCCACGGCGACGGCCAGCAGCAGCGCGACGACGAGCAGCGGCACGGGCCGCAGCCGGGGTCGACGCAGGACGGTCGGTACGCGCATCGGTCTCCTCCTGTCGGTCATCCGACGAACTGCAGCTTGGTGACCAGCCAGTCCCCCGAGTCGCGGTCCCGGACCAGGTCGAGCTGGATCCGGTAGTGCGACGGCCGTCCGTCGGGCGCCTTGACGTTGCGGACGGTGGCGTCGACCGCGACCAGCACCACGGCGCGTTGCCGGTCGCCGGAGACGAGCCCGGCGCGCAGCACGCTGCCCTGCGACTGGACCTTGTTCTCCACCACCGCGGCGCGGACCTGCGCCTGGCCCCGGGTGAACTCGTCCTTGAAGTCGCCGGTGGCGCCGGCGGTGATCCGGCTCAGGTCCCGGTCGACACTGGCCGCGCTGACCGAGACGAAGTTGACGGCGGCCTGCCGGGCGGCCGCCACGGCCTCCCGGCGGGCCTGGTCGGTGGCCCGGTCGACGTACCAGCGGTGGCCCTGCACGCCGGCCCCGGCCAGGGCGGCGGCGAGCAGCACCACGAGCAGCGCGGTGAGCGCCCGGGCCCGGCGGGGCGGGGCGGTGCCGGCCGGCTCGGCGGCGGCGTCGCGCTCGGCGGGCTCCGGCTCGGGATCGGGCAGGTCCTCGACCTCGGCCGGGTCGCCGACGACGGTGAGGTCGCCGGCCTCGGTCGGGTCCTCGACGGGTTCCCGGTCGAGCCGTTCCAGCACCCGTTCGATCGGCTCCGCGGGTGCGGGGACCGCGCGGTTGACCAGGCGGCGGCGCGGTGGCGTCGGGCCGCCGGTCTTCGCGCCCTTGATGACCTTCAACGTGGTGTTCCTACGGCTGGGCACCGCCACCTCCTCGGGTACGCCGGTCACGGGGTCACCCCGGCGAGCAAGAGCTGTTTCCAGGACTGGGCGCCGGCGGTGCGGTACTGGCCGCCGGTGCCGCCGAACTGCAACGGGCGGCCGTCGGCGCCGAGCACCAGCCCGGTCGCCGGGTCGTACCCGGGGTCGCCGCCCCGG
>NZ_JBSSLX010000365.1:0-2752 GCF_053890995.1 Micromonospora sp. I033
GCTAGGGTCGGAAGTCGTTCCACCCCCACCAGCCCGGCCGTCCGACCGGCCGTTCCCCGATGTGCAGAGGTGTGCAGAGGTGTGCAGATGAGCCGGATGCCGATGCTGGAGCTGTTCGCCGGGGAGCTGCGCCGGCTGCGCGGTGACGCCGGGCTGTCCCAGGAGGCGCTGGGCGAGCGGGTCAACTACTCGGCCTCGCTGGTCGCGGCGGTCGAGCAGTGCCGCCGCCCGCCCCGGGAGGAGTTCGCCGCGCGCTGCGACGAGGTGCTGCGCGCGGGCGGCCTGCTGGTCCGGATCCGCGACGCGTTGATCCGCGAGAGCCTCATGCCGTGGTTCCGCGAGTGGGTGACCATCGAGCAGGAGGCGGCGACCTTGCGCAGCTTTCAGCCGCTGGTGGTGCCCGGCCTGCTCCAGACCGAGCCGTATGCCCGGGCGCTGTACGAAGGGGCGGCGCAGCTCGCCGGGGAGGAGATCGAGCAACCGCTCGCCGCGCGGTTGGCCCGCCAGGCAGTGTTGAACCGACCGGGTCCGCCGCAGTTCGTGGCGGTGCTCGACTACAGCGTGCTGGAGCGTCCGGTCGGCGGCCCGAAGGTGATGCGGGAGCAGTTGCGACACCTCGTCGAGGTGGGCCGGCGGCCCCGCGTCCACCTGCACCTGGTGCCGCGTGACGCCGGCGCCTACCCGGGGTTGAACGGCGCCTTCGTGCTCGCCACCCCACCCGACGGCGACGACGTGGGTTACCTGGATAACCAGTTGCAGGGCACCATCGTCGAGCGGACCGTGGACGTAAACTCCCTGCGGCAGATCTGGGAGTCCGTGCGGGCGGAGGCCATGCCGCACGGTGCCACCCTGGCGGCGATCTCGGAGGCGGCAGAGCGATGGACCTGACCGGCGCGATCTGGCGCAAGAGCACCCGCAGCAGCGGCAACCAGGGCGACTGCGTGGAGGTGGCCGACAACCTGCCCGGCGTGGTCGCCGTGCGGGACAGCAAGGACCCGCACGGGCCGGCGCTCACCTTCACCGCGGCGAGCTGGGCGTCCTTCGTCGCGTACGCCAAGCGCCACTGAGCCCGGGATGGGGACGGTGATCCGCAACGTCGCGTTCGACTGCGCCGATCCGTCCGAGCTGGCGCGGTTCTGGAGCGGGGTCTTCGACTGCCCGGTCGACCCGGAGTCGGAGCCCGGTGACGAGGAAGTCGCCATCGCGCCGCCCGGCGGCCCGACGCTTCATTTCCAGCGCGTGCCGGAGCCGAAGACCGTGAAGAACCGCGTGCACGTCTGCCTGGAGCCGGACGTGCCGCGGGACCGGGAGGTCGAGCGGATCCTGGCCCTGGGCGCCACCGTCGTCGCCGACCGACGTGAGCCGGACGGCAGCGGCTGGGTCGTACTGGCCGACCCCGAAGGCAACGAGTTCTGCGTGCTGCGCAGCGATGCCGAGCGCCATCCCGCCGGCCAGGTCGGGCCCGGCGCCGCCCCGGGCCTTGCCGGGGAAGTTACTGGCGAGTAGCGTCTGGGCATGTCCATCGACTCTCGCCAGGTGGCGGCCGGTCTGCTGGAGGCCGTGCCCTTCGCCCGCACGCTCGGTATCGAATTCGTCGAGGTCGCCCCCGAGGCCGAGGGCGGCGTCCGGGCCGTGGTCCGGCTCCCCGACGCCCCGGAGCACCACAACCACGTCGGCGGCCCGCACGCCGGTGCCATGTTCACCCTGGGGGAGACCGCCTCGGGAGCAGTGGTGCTCGCCGCGTTCGGGCAGGTGCTCGACCGGGCCGTGCCGCTGGCCGTGACCGCCAGCATCCGCTACCAGAAGGTCGCCCTGGGGCCGGTCCTGGCCACCGCGCGGCTGGGCCGCACCCCGGCCGAGGTGGTCGCCGAACTGGACGCCGGGCAGCGACCCGAGTTCCCGGTCGAGGTGGAGATCGGCACCGAGGACGGCACGGTGACCTCGGTCCTCACCGTGATCTGGACACTTCGCCCGAACCGCTGAGGTCCGAATCGGGTTTGCCCGGCCGATGCCCTGGATAGATTCAGGCAATGCTGGGCCTACCCGGTCACGTGACCGCCTGTCTCTTCGACCTGGACGGTGTGCTCACGCAGACCGCCAAGGTGCACAACGCCGCCTGGACCGAGACCTTCAACGCGTTCCTGAAGGCACGCGCGGCGGCCACCGGCGAGCCGTTCCGCCCGTTCGACCCCGGCCCGGACTACAACCGGTACGTGGACGGAAAGCCGCGGGCCGACGGGGTGCGCTCGTTCCTGGCCTCGCGCGGGATCACCCTGCCCGAGGGCTCGCCGGACGACCCGCCCGAGGCGGAGACCGTCAACGGGGTGGGCAACCGGAAGAACGTCATCCTGCTCAAGCGGATCCACACCGACGGCGTCGAGGTCTACGAGGGCTCGGTGCGCTACCTGGAGGCGGCCGCCCGCGCCGGGCTGCGCCGGGCGGTGGTCTCGGCCAGCGCCAACTGCCGGGACGTGGTCGCCGCAGCCGGGCTGGACCCGCTGCTGGAGGCCCGGGTGGACGGGCTGGTCGCCCGCGAGCGCGGGCTGCGCGGCAAGCCGCACCCGGACACCTTCCTCGCCGGCGCGCAGTTGCTCGGCGTGGAGCCGGCGAACGCGGCCGTCTTCGAGGACGCGCTGGCCGGCGTCGCCGCCGGGAAGGCCGGCGGCTTCGGGTACGTGATCGGCGTCGACCGCGTCGGCCAGGCGGACGACCTGCGCGCGCACGGCGCCGACGTGGTGGTCACCGACCTGGC
>NZ_JBSSLX010000366.1:0-2725 GCF_053890995.1 Micromonospora sp. I033
GTCCCGGCGGCCGCTGCGGGCCGCCGCCTCGGTGAGCAGGCGGCGGGCCAGCGGATGGGCGCAGAACAGGCCGTCCCGGACGCCGATCCGGTGCGCGGTCGCCAGGTGGGCGGCCACGTCGGCGGAGTCGCGACCGGCGACCACGAAGCTGACGATGCCCACCCGCGGCGCGTCCGGCCCGAAGGTGCGCAGCTCCACCACGTCGGGCAGGGCGGCGATGCCCGCCCGGAGCCGGGCCAGCAGCGCCTGCTCCTGGGCGTGCAGCGCGTCCCGGTCCGCGTCGGCCAGCGCCGCGCAGACCGCCGCCAGGGCCACCGCGCCGAGCAGGTTCGGGGTGCCCGCCTCGTGCCGGGCCGGGCCGGTGGCCCAGCGCACCTCGTGGGTGCCCGCCCCGACGTGGCTGGTGGCCCCGCCACCGGCCAGGTACGGCGGGGCCGCGTCCAGCCAGTCCGCCCGGCCGACCAGCACGCCGGTGCCGAACGGGGCGTACAGCTTGTGGCCGGACAGCGCCAGGTAGTCGACGTCCAGCGCGGCGATGTCCACCGGGGCGTGCGGGACCAACTGGGCGGCGTCGACCAGGATCCGGGCGCCGTGCCGACGGGCCACCCGGGCCAGCTCGGCCACCGGCCAGCGCTCCCCGGTCACGTTGCTCGCGCCGGTCACCGCGACCAGCACCGGCAGCCCCGGCCGGGCGTCGCGCGACAGCTCGCCCAGCGCGGCGTCGAGGGAGCGGACCGCGCCACCGGGGCCGTCCGGCACCGGGAGCCGGACCGAGCCGCGCGGCCAGGGAAGCAGGTTGGCGTGGTGCTCGCCGGCGAAGGTGACCACCGTGGTCCCGGCGGGCAGCGCCCGGGCCAGCAGGTTCACCGCGTCGGTGGTGTTCCGGGTGAAGATCACGTGGTCGTCGGGGCGGGCACCGAGGAAGTCGGCCACGGTCTGCCGGGCCCGCTCGTAGGCCAGCGTGCAGCGCCGCGACAGCGCACCGGCGCCCCGGTGCACGCTCGCGTACCAGGGCAGCAGCTCGGCCACCGCGTCGGCGGCGGCCCGCGCGCACGGCGCGCTGGCCGCGTGGTCGAGGTTGATCTCCCCCGGTACGCCGAGCACGCCGAGCGGATCGGGCCGGCTCGGGACGGGCAGGGTGGGCAGCGAGGGTACGAGGGTGACGGTCATGCCGGAGCCTCCCGGGTCCAGGGGACCCCGGGTGTGGCCACCGGGACGGGGTCCGCGCTTGCCCAGCACGCGGTTCGGGCTGGGCCCGGTCATCACCCGGGGCACCCCACCGCGAACTCGACGAGGGTTGCCGGCCAGCAAGCCGGGGCTTCGCGCTGGCACTCGTGACCTGTCCCGGAGCATAGCGGCCGCGATGCGGCCGGACCAGTGGGTCACGGGTGACTACGCTGACCGCATGGCCGTCACCCCGCCCGGCGGAGCCCTGCCGCCGCCGCCGACCGCGCCCGCCGCCCTGCCGGGGTCACCCACCCCCCGGATGCCGCTGCGCCGGCTCGGCTGGCGGCGGTTCCTGGCGCTGGCCGCGGTGGTGCTGCTGATCGCCGCCGGGGCGGTCTTCATGGTCTTCACCCTGGGCGAGAGCCTGGGCGCGGAGGCGCTCCTGGTGGGTGTGATCGCGGCGATCCTGCCGGTGCCGGTGCTGGTCTCCTGCTTCCTCTGGCTCGACCGCTACGAGCCCGAGCCGCTGAAATACCTGATCTTCTGCTTCGCCTGGGGCGCGTTCGTCTCCACCGCCATCTCGCTGCTGGTCAACGAGACCGGCGCCCGGCTGTTCGAGAACCTGGGGCTGCCCGCGGCGCTGACCGCCGTGCTTGTCGCCCCGTTCATCGAGGAGCTGACCAAGGCCGCCGGCCCGCTCCTGCTGCTGATCTTCCGCCGCCGGGAGTTCTCCGGGGTCACCGACGGCCTGGTCTACTGCGGGCTCTCCGCGGTCGGCTTCGCCATGGTGGAGAACATCCTCTACCTGGGCGGATACGGCTACCGCACCGGCGTCGAGGAGTACGGCCCGGCCACCGGCGCCCGCCAGGTGATCGCCATCTTCATCGTGCGGATCCTGCTCTTCGGCTTCGCGCACCCGCTGTTCACCTCGATGACCGGTGTGGGGCTCGGGGTCGCGGCGCGGACCGCCGACCGGCGGGTGCGCTTCCTCGCTCCGATCGCCGGCCTGCTGCTCGCCATGATGCTGCACGGCACCTGGAACCTGCTGCCCACGCTGGCCGCCGCCACCGGGCAGCCGCTGATCGCGCTCTACGGCTACCTCGGCGTGATGGTGCCGATCTTCTTCGGCATGGTCGGGCTGGCCGTCTGGCTGCGCGCCTGGGAGGGGCGGCTCACCGAGCGCACCCTGCCGGACTACGTCCGGGCCGGCTGGCTCACCCCGCCCGAGGTGGCCGCGCTGGGCAGCCTCGGCCGTCGGCACGCCGCCCGCACCTGGGCCCGGCGGGTGGCCGGTGACGGCGGGCTGAAGGCGATGCGCGGTTACCAGTTCGCGGCCACCCGGCTGGCGCTGCTGCGCGACGGGATGCGCCGGGGGCTGGACCGCAAGCCGGCCGAGCAGGACCGGACGGCGCAGGAGGAACGGGAGCTGCTGGAGGCTATCGGGGCGTACCGGGCGTTCTTCGTGGGTCGCGACCCGCAGGCGCCGGTCGGGGTCTGGGACGGCCAGCGCTACCACCTGCGCTTCCCGGACGGGTCGCGGCGCGCGATCGAGGCTCCG
>NZ_JBSSLX010000367.1:0-2665 GCF_053890995.1 Micromonospora sp. I033
CATGCTGCGCCGGACCCGCCCGGCCTGCGGCGCCACCCGCAGCGCCACGCCGAGCAGCCCGGTGCCGGATTCGGCGACCAGGTAGGCCCGCTCCGCGGCGGCGGGGTCGCGCCAGCCGAGGAAGTCGAGGTCCGCCCAGGGGCGCTCGGCCAGATCCCGGGGCAGGGCCAGGCGCTTCGCCTCGCCCTTGGTGCAATTGACGAAGGAGGCCCGGATGGCGGGCTCGGACAGGGGTGTCATAGGCACTAGTCTAGACCTCCTAGGTAAATGACTAGACGATCTAGATGTGGAGTGGGGCACATGGCCCGTGGGCTGACGGTCGAACGCCTGACCCTGGCGGCGGCGGAGATGGCCGACGAGGTCGGCTTCGAGAACGTGACCGTCTCGGCGCTCGCCCGCCGGTTCGGGGTGAAGGACGCGAGCCTGTACTTCCACCTCCGGAACGCCCAGGAGCTGCGGGTCCGGGTGGCGATGCTGGCCCTCGCGGAGATGGCCGACCAGGCGGCCGACGCGCTCGCCGGCCGGGCGGGAAAGGACGCGCTGGTGGCCTTCGCCAACGCCTACCGCGACTACGCCACCCGGCACCCCGGCCGGTACGCCGCGGCACAGCTGCAACTCGACCGGGAGGCGGCGGAGGCGAGCGCGGCCCGGCGGCACGCGGAGATGACCCGGGCGATCCTGCGCGGCTACCGGCTCGCCGAGCCGGACCAGACGGACGCCGTGCGCCTGCTCCACAGCACCTTCCACGGCTACGTGTCGCTGGAGCGGGCGGGCGGCTTCCGCCACACCCCGCGTACGACGGATGCCAGCTGGTCCCGCACCCTCGACGCCCTGGACGCCCTGCTGCGGAACTGGCCGGCGGGGTGACGCCGGCTAGCCGGGCAGCCGGCGGACGGCCAGCACGGCGATGTCGTCGGCCGGTTGCTCGGTGTTCAGAGCCGCCATGATGGTGCCGGTCACGGTGTCGACGGAAGCCAGCGGCACGGCCGCGGTCAGCCGGGCCACACCCGCGTCGAACAGCTCCCCGCGACGCTCGACGAGGCCGTCGGTGTAGGCGACCAGGACCGAGCCGGGCGGGAAGTCGATCGTCGTGGTGCGCCTCGCCTGATCCCGGCTACCGGCACCGAGCGGCGGATCGATGTGCGCGTCGACCAGGGTGTTCGGCCGGCCGGGCGCGGCCAGCACGGGGCGCGGATGGCCGGCCACGGAGACGCGCAGCGTCCCCCGGTCGGGGGAGATCATCGCGTACAGCGCGGTGGTCAGGCTGCCGGCCTCGAAGTGGACCACCTTCCGGTCGAGCAGGGTGAGCGCCTCCGCCGGGTCGTCGCAGACCAGCGCGTAGGCGCGCAGCGCACTGCGGACCCGGCCCATCACGACGGCGGACTGGAGCCCGTGCCCGGAGACGTCGCCCACCACCACGCCCAGCCAGCCCGACGGTAGGCCGAAGACGTCGTACCAGTCGCCGCCGACGCCGGAGGCGTGGCCCGGGACGTACCGCCCGGCCAGCTCCAGGCCGGGCAGGCGGGGCAGCTCGGCGGGGATCAGGCTGCGTTGCAGGGCCAGGGCGGCGGCCTGGTCCAGGGTGTTCTCGCGGGCCCGGCTGGCCAGGCTGACGCGGTCGGCGACCAGTTCGAGCAGCTCGACGTCGTCGAGGGTGAACCGTCGGGGCGTCAGGGTGCCCACGTGCAGCACGCCGACGAGTTCGCCCCGGGCCATGATCGGCACGCCCAGGAGGGACCGCACCCCGGTCTGGATCAGCACCGGGTTGACCACGTTGTCGGACGTGACCGTCTGAATGATCACCGGTTGCCGGGTGAGCGCGACCTGGCCGGCGAACCCGCGGCCGACGGAGACCCGGAAACCCTGCCGGACCTCCTCCTCCAGCCCCCGGGCCGCGGTGGCCACCAGTTGCTGGGCGCGGACGTCGAGCAGGAGGATCGCCGCCGTGTCGACCTGGAGCAGGTCACGCACCCGGTCGAGCAGCTCGTCGAAGAGGTCGGCGACGTCGAGTCGGGACAGCGTGGCGTCGGTCACCGCCTGGATACGGCGCAACCGCTGCTCGTCCTGTCCGACCTCCGCCCGAACCACCCCACGATCCTAGTTGCGCCCCCGCACGTTCCGCTCCCGGCGAGTTTGCGGGACAAGGCGTCCCACCCGCCGGCGGAACCGGACATCGGGCCGTCAGGGCGACGGACGAGTCGACCTGTACGCCGGATTCTGTCACCGGCCCGCCCCGGGGGGCGCGGCCGGCGGCGGCCATCCATCTCGGCCTACCGTCGCCGGCAGGCTCCAGCGGCCTACCCGCAGACATCGGGCGGGCCGCCCTCAAGCGTCTGCGCGGGCTCGTCATCTTGCGGTGACGGCCCTTTCTTGGCCTTGCTCCGGGTGGGGTTTACCGAGCCATCCCGGTCACCCGGGATGCTGGTGGGCTCTTACCCCACCGTTTCACCCTTACCGTCCCGTATCGGGCCGGCGGTCTGTTTTCTGTGGCACTGTCCCGCGGGTCACCCCGGGTTGCCGTTAGCAACCACCCTGCCCTGTGGAGTCCGGACGTTCCTCGGCGACGGGCCGAAGCCCGTCGACGCGACCGCCCGGTCGACTCGTCCGTCGCGCCCTCATCCTAACGACGCCGCCCCCGCCCCCACCTCCTTCCCCTTATCCACAC
>NZ_JBSSLX010000368.1:0-2622 GCF_053890995.1 Micromonospora sp. I033
CCTAGAGGTGGAGACGGGACGACCCCCAGCCTCGCCGCCGGGCTGCTGTCCCGGCTCACCCACGGCGACATCCAGGCCCGCCCCGGCATCGCCCGGTTCGCCGGCGACCGCGTCGAGTTCACCGACGGCCGCACCGACGAGGTGGACCTGGTGGTGTGGTGCACCGGCTACCGGGTGGAGATCCCGTTCCTCGACCCCGACCTGCTCGGCGACGGCGCCGACCGGCTGCCGCTGTACCGGCACGTGTTCCACCTGGACGCCCCGGGGCTGGCCTTCGTCGGGCTGATGCAGTCCACCGGCGCGGCGTTCCCGCTGGTCGAGGCCCAGGCCCGGCTGGTCGCCGGTCGGCTCGCCGGCACCTGGGCGCCGCCGGACCGGGCCCGGCAGGCCGCCGCCTGCCGGGCCGAGCTGCGCGCCGCCACCACCCGGTGGGGGCAGCGCCGGCCGCACATGCGGGTCGACTTCGACGCGTACCTGGCCGAGCTGGAGCGGGAACTGGCCGCCGGGCGGCGCCGGGCGGAGGTGCGGCGGTGAGCGGGCTGGCCGGACGGCGGGTGCTGGTCACCGGCGCGCGGGGCACCTTCGGGCGGCACCTGTGCGCCGCGCTGACCGGCGCGGGCGCCCGCGTCGTCGGGCTGGACCTGCACCCGGACGAGGACGGCGAGGTGCCGGTGCTCGGCTGCGACCTGACCGACCCGGCCGCCGTGCCGGCCGCGGTGGCCGCCGCCGTCGACCGGCTCGGCGGGCTGGACCTGCTCGTCAACAACGCCGGCGTCGGGGGACCCGCCCCGGCCGAGCTGCCCCCCGACGAGGTGGTCCGCCGGCAACTGGAGGTCAACCTGCTCGCCGCCTGGCGCACCACGGCCGCGGCGCTGCCCGCCCTGGAGGCGGCGCGTGGCCGGGTGGTCTTCGTGGCCAGCCGGATGGCCGTGCTGCCGCTGCCCCTCGCGGCCGCGTACGGGGTGAGCAAGCGGGCCGTCGTCGCGTACGCCGACGCGCTGCGCCACGAGGTCGGCACCCACGTCGGGGTCAGCGTCGTCTACCCGAGCATGGTCGCCTCGCCGATCCACGACAGCACGGCCGAGGCCGGGCTGTCGCTGAGCGGGGTGTCCCGACCGGAGCCCGTCGAGGGGGTCGTGGCGGCGATCCTGCGCGCCGCCACCGCCCGCCGGGCGCCGCGGGACGTGGCCACCACCGCGCGGGGCCGGCTGGAGCTGGCCCTGGCCCGGCACGCGCCCGCGCTGGCCGACCGGCTGGTGCGCCGTACCGTCGCCGGGCGGATCGCTGCCGGCGACCTGGACGCCGCTCCGTTGGCCGCCGGCATGCTCCGGCGGCACCACGAGGCCCGCCGGTAGGGTGCCGCCATGCCAGTCTCGCCCTACATCGCGCGGATGCGCCGGCACATCGGATCCGACCTGCTGATGCTGTACGGGGTCAGCGCGGTGGTGACCGACGAGGCCGGGCGGGTGCTGCTGGCGCGCCGCGGCGACAACGGCCGCTGGTCGGTGCCGGCCGGCACGGTCGACCCGGGCGAGCAGCCGGCCGACGCGCTGGTCCGTGAGGTCCGTGAGGAGACCGGCATCGAGATCGAGATCGAGCGGGTCGGCGGGGTGGCGACCCACCCGGTCGTCTACCCCAACGGGGACGCCTGCGAGTTCCTCAACGTCTGGTTCCGCTGCCGGGCGGTCGGCGGTACCGCCACCGCCGACGGCGAGGAATCCCTCGCGGTCGGCTGGTTCGCCCCAGACGAGCTGCCCGAGCTGGACGACTGGTCGCACCTGCGGATCGCGACCGCGCTGCGCGAGGACACCCGCTCCTGGTACGCCGCACCCGGTGAGCGCCACCCGGCGCTCACCCGGCCGGACAACCTCTGACCGGGCCCGCCCCCTCGACCGCGGCGCCCTCCCGTCGGCCCGGCGTGCCGGTCAGGGGGTGGCGACGGCGGCGCGCGAGCGGTCCGCGGCGATCCGGACCGCGAGGCCGGCCAGCACGGTGCCCATCACGTAGCGCTGGGCCCGCGCCCAGGCGGGCCGCCGGGTGAGGAACGCCGACACGGTGCCGGCGGTCAGCACGATCAACCCGTTCACGGTCAGCGCGATGCCGATCTGGGTCAGCCCCAGCAGCAGGCTCTGCACCGCCACGTGCCCGCGCGCCGGGTCGACGAACTGCGGCAGCAGCGACACGTAGAGGATGGCGATCTTCGGGTTCAGCAGGTTGGTGACCAGGCCCATGGTGAACAGCCGCCGCGGGCGGTCCGGCGGCAGCGGCGCCGGGGTGAACGCCGACCGCCCACCGGGGCGCAGGGTCCGCCAGGCCAGCCAGAGCAGGTAGGCCGCGCCGGCCAGCTTCACCGCCGTGTACAGCGGCGGGACCAGCACGAAGACGGTGGCGATGCCGGCCACCGCGGCGGCCAGGTAGACCAGGAATCCGACGGCCACGCCGAGCAGCGAGACCAGCCCGGCACGCCGCCCCTGGGTGACCGACCGGGACACCAGGTAGACCAAGTTCGGGCCGGGCGTGAGCACCAGACCCAACGCCACCAGGGCGATTCCCACCAGCGCGCCGACCGTGACCACGTGTCCTCCCCGCCGTCCGTCCTGCCCGGACCCTACGCCGGCGGTA
>NZ_JBSSLX010000369.1:0-2577 GCF_053890995.1 Micromonospora sp. I033
ATGCGTGCGGCGTTCGCCCGGTTCGCCGCTCCCCGGGCCGCCGCGTCGGTCCACCGTGCCTGGTCCACCTGGAACAGCTTCTTCACGTTCCTGGTCGCCGAGGGCGTCGTACCCGGCAATCCGATGCCGGCGGTGGGGCGGCCCCGCACCCCGCTCCCCCAGCCCAAGCCGCTGCGGGGCGAGGACACCCCGGAGGAGCTGCTGGCCGCGGTGGCCCGCGAGGACGGCCGGCAGCGCGACCCGTGGCCGGAGCGGGACCTGGCCGTGCTGGCGTTGGCGCTGTGCGCGGGGTTGCGCCTGTCGGAGCTGCTGGCGCTGCGGGTCGCGTCGGTGGCCGGCCGGCCCGGCGAGCGCCGGGTGGACGTGGCGGGCAAGGGTGGGCGGCCGCGGACGGTGCCGATCGAGGCGGGTGTGGACCGGGTGCTCGTGGACTACCTGGACAGCCGGCGGCGGCGGTTCGGGGCGCGCACGGTCCGGCCGGACTCGCCGCTGCTGGTGGACCGGCGGGGTGAGCCGCTGCGCCGGGGTGGTCTGCAGTATCTGGTGGAGTCGTGTTACCGGCGGGCCGGGGTCGGTGACCGGGTGCCGCGGGGCGCGCGGTTGCACGCGTTGCGGCACACGTTCGCGACCCGGTTGGCGGAGGACGGGGCGAGCGCGGCGGAGATCATGCGGTTGCTGGGGCACGCGTCGTTGGCGTCGTCGCAGGCGTACATCGAGGTGACGGCGGGTCAGCAGCGCGCGGCGGTGGCGGCGAACCGTACGAACCGGGCCGTGGCGGGTCTGGTGGCGCAGCGGGAGGCGCCCTGAGCGGGGCAGCATGGCGGGATGCGGGTGGGTGCGGCGCGGGCGGTGGCGGTCGAGTGGGTGCGGGCGGAGATGCGCCGGGACGCGTCGGTCGGGGGTGCGTTCTTCAGCGGGTCGACGGTGGGCCTGCCGGATGACGCGGTGCTGCCGTCGTGGTCGGACGTGGACGTGCTGCTGGTGCGGGACGCGCCGGCGGCGAAGGTGGGCAAGTTCCGGCACCGTGGGGTGCTGCTGGAGGTCTCGGCGGTGACCTGGGCGGAGTTGGGGTCGCCGGCGGACGTGCTGGGGTCGTGGGTGTTCGCGCCGATGTTCCGGACGGACGCGGTGATCGCGGATCCGTCGGGTCGGCTGGCGGGGATCCGGGAGCGGGTGGCGGCGGGGTTCGCGGACCCGGTGTGGGTGCGCCGGCGCTGCGCCGGGGTGCGGCGGCGGATCGAGGTGGGGCTGTCCCGGCTGGACGACCGGGCGTCGTTGCCGGAGCAGGTGCTGGCGTGGGTGTTCCCGACGTCGGTGCTGGCGGTGCTGCCGGCGGTGGCGGGGTTGCGGGATCCGACGGTGCGGCGGCGGTACGGGCGGGCGCGGGAGGTGCTGTCCGCGTACGGGTTCGGTGACCGGTATCCGGAGCTGCTGGCGTCGCTGGACGGCGGTGGCGTGGGTCCGGGTCGGGTGCGGGAGCACCTGGCCGGGTTGGCGGTGACGTTCGACGAGGCGGCGCGGGTGGCGCGTACCCCGTTCCCGTTCCGGGCGGATCTGAGCGCGGCGGGGCGGCCGGTGGTGCTGGACGGGAGCGCGGCGTTGGTGGCGGCGGGCGCGCACCGGGAGGCGATGTTCTGGATCGTGGTGACGTACGCCCGGTGTCACGCGGTGCTGGCGGTGGACGCGCCGGGGCGGGAGCGGGTGTTGCGGCCGGCGTTCGAGGCGGCGGTGGCGGACCTTCAGGTGGCGTCGGCGGCGGACCGGCGGAGGCGGGCGGAGGCGCTGCTGGGGTCGTTGCCGCGGTGGCAGGCGGTGGCGGATGCGGTCGCGGAGCGCGCTGTGGCAGGCTGAGGGGTGAACGCGACTGGCGGCACGGGGATGGGTCAACCATCGGGGAGCTCGTCGCGGGGGTCGACCGCCTGGGCCTCCGCGGGCGGGGTGCGGCATGTCTTCTTCGGGTACGACGACGGCGCGGTTGCTGCCGGGTGCGCCGGTGGCGGAGCGGGTGTTGGCGGAGGTCGCCGAGTCGGTGGTGGCGTTGCGCGCGGCGGGGGTGACGCCGGCGTTGGCGACGGTGCTGGTGGGCGACGACGACGCGAGCGCGGGTTACATCCGGATCAAGCAGCGGCAGGCGGCGGAGTTGGGCTTCGTGTCGCCGCACGTGCATCTGCGGGCGTCGGCGTCGCAGGCGGACCTGCACGCGGTGCTGGCGGACTTCAACGCGGACAAGGCCGTGCACGGGGTGCTGGTGCAGTATCCGATCCCGGGGCATCTGGACTACGACCGGGCGCTGGCGGAGCTGGACCCGGACAAGGACGTGGACGGGATGCATCCGGTGAACATGGGCCGGCTGGCGTTGGGGTTGCCGGGGCCGTTGCCGTGCACGCCGGCGGGGATCGAGGCGTTGCTGGCGTTCCACGGGGTGCCGGTGGCGGGCCGGGAGGTGGTGATCCTGGGTCGGGGCGCCACGTTGGGCCGGCCGTTGGCGATGCTGCTGGCGCAGAAGCGGCCGACGGCGAACGCGGCGGTGACGGTGGTGCACACCGGGGTGCCGGACTGGCCGCGGTACACGCGGCG
>NZ_JBSSLX010000370.1:0-2515 GCF_053890995.1 Micromonospora sp. I033
CCAGGCCGCGCAGCTCGTCGAGGAACTCGGCGTTGCCCAGCTCGGCCTCGTCGACGTTGAAGACGTAGAGGAACGGCTTCGTGGTGAGCAGGTGCAGCTCGCGCAGGTGCTCCAGCTCGATCTTGGCGGCGGCGGCGCCCGCGTACAGGGTGGTGCCGCCGTCGAGGACCTCGACGGCCTTCTTGGCGGCCTCGACCGCGGCGGCCCGGTCCTTGCGGAGCTTGGCCTCCTTCTCCAGCCGGGGCAGCGCCTTCTCCAGGGTCTGGATGTCGGCAAGGATCAGCTCGGTGTTGATCGTCTCGATGTCGTCGGCCGGGGAGACCTTGCCGTCGACGTGCACCACGTTCGGGTCGGAGAAGGCCCGCACCACCTGGCAGATCGCCGAGGCGTCGCGGATGTTGGCCAGGAACGCGTTGCCGCGGCCCTGCCCCTTGGAGGCGCCCCGGACCAGGCCGGCGATGTCGACGAACGAGACCGGCGCCGGCAGCACCTTCTGCGAGGAGAAGATCTCCGCGAGCTTGGCCAGCCGCTCGTCGGGCAGCCCGACCACGCCGACGTTCGGCTCGATGGTGGCGAACGGGTAGTTCGCGGCGAGCACGTCGTTCTTGGTCAGCGCGTTGAACAGGGTGCTCTTGCCCACGTTGGGCAGGCCGACGATGCCGATGGTGAGACTCACGACGAGCCAGCTTACGCGGTTCGCCGCCGGTACCGGGCAGGCAGGTCGGCCGACCCCACGGTCAGGCGGGTCCGGCGGGCAGCAGCCGGGGCTCTATCCGGGTCTCCCGCACGGTGCCGTCCTCGGCGCGGGTCAGCTCGTACGCGGCCACGCCCTCCCGGTCGGCGACCGCCTCGGCCAGCCGGGTGCCCCGGTAGACCAGCCCGACGCCGTCGTCGGTGCAGTGGCTGGTCGGCAGCGTGCCGTCGCCGACCAGCCGGTGCATGAGCGGCCGGCGCTGGTCCTCGCTGTCGTAGTGCACGCCGTTGCCGTACGGGAGCCAGCCCAGCCCGTCGGTGAAGGGGCGCAGGGTGGGGCCGTAGCTGTCGGTGGCGCCGCCGAGGTGCCAGCAGATCGACCCGGCGGAGACCCCGCCGAGCACCACGCCGCCCTGCCAGCACTCGTGCAGGATGTCCGGCAGGCCGTGCACCCGCCACACCGCGCAGAGGTTGGCCACGCTCCCGCCGCCCACCCAGATGATGTCCTGGGCGAGCAGGTGGGCGCGGATGTCCTCGACGTTGGGCATCGGGTAGAGCGCCAGGTGGGAGGGGCGGAACCGGGTGCCGGCGAACGCGCCGTAGAAGACGGTGAACGAGGTGGGCTGGTCGCCGACCGCCTGGTTGAGGTAGCAGACCCGGGGCGCGTCGCCGGCCCCCGCCAGGTCGGCCATCAGCTCGAAGAGCTGGCTCGGCCGGGCGTCCCAGGGGCCGCGGTGCCGGCTGAAGAAACCCATGCTGGTGGCGACGATGGTCGGTTCACTGGCGGGCATGGCCGTCCTTCCGGTCGGTGGCGTCGGAGATCATCCTGCCTGATCCGGCGTCTGCGCCTCGGCCGCGGCGAGCAGGGCGCGCAGCAGATCGGCCAGCCGGTCCCGGTCGGCCGGGGGCAGCGCGTCGAGGATCCGCCGCTGCACCTCCAGCCCGGCCTCGGCCGACTCCTCGGCGACCCGGCGGCCGGCGTCGGTGAGGC
Source organism: Micromonospora sp. I033 (assembly GCF_053890995.1). Taxonomy (NCBI): domain Bacteria; kingdom Bacillati; phylum Actinomycetota; class Actinomycetes; order Micromonosporales; family Micromonosporaceae; genus Micromonospora; species Micromonospora sp. I033. The sequence goes on from NZ_JBSSLX010000370.1 coordinate 1,685, forward strand.
TGACCCGCAGGGCCCGCCGGTCCGCCGGGTCGGGCGCGCGCCGGACCAGCCCGGCCCGCTCCAGCCGGTCGAGCCGGCCGGTCATCCCGCCGGAGGTGAGCATGAGCGAGGCCGCGAGCGCCTTCGGCGCCAGGGTGTACGGCGCGCCGGACCGGCGCAGCGCGGCGAGCACGTCGAACTCGCCCCGGCCGATGCCCCAGCCGGCGTACACCTTCTCCTGGCGGTCGCCGACCAGCCGGGCCAGCCGGTAGATGCGGCCGAAGACGGCCATCGGCTCGGGCCGCATGCCGGCCCGCTCCCGGCGCCACTGCTCGACGATCAGGTCCACGTCGTCCGTTGCCACGGCTGTCGATTGTGCCGCACCTCGCACTTCCCCTTTCACTCGGCACTGACTAGCTTAGAGCTAAGCTACTTAGCAGCGAGGGAAGAAGGTCGTCATGCCCCGCCGTTGGACCGACGTCGTGCTCACCGGGGTCGCCCCGGCCACCTGGGGCACCACCTACCTGGTCACCGCCGAGCTGCTGCCCGCCGACCGGCCGCTCTGGTCCGGCGCGATCCGCGCCCTGCCGGCCGGCCTGCTGCTGCTCGCCCTGACCCGCCGCCGGCCGCACGGCATCTGGTGGGGACGGGCCGCCCTGCTCGGCGCGCTCAACATCGGCGCGTTCTTCCCGCTGCTCTTCGTCGCCGCGTACCGGCTGCCCGGCGGCACGGCGGCCGTGCTCGGGGCCGCCCAGCCGCTGCTGGTCGCCGCGCTCACCGTCGCCCTCCTCCGGGACCGGCCCGGCCGGCCGGCGCTGCTCGCCGCGCTCGCCGCCCCGGCCGGGGTCGCCC
>NZ_JBSSLX010000371.1:0-2512 GCF_053890995.1 Micromonospora sp. I033
ACATGTGCGTGCTGGCCACCGCCGGCCCGGACGGCCCGCTGGCCACCCCGGTGCGCTACTTCCACCTGGACCTCACCCTGATGTTCACGGCGGTCGCCGACTCGCCGAAGATGCGCAACCTGGCCGCCGACCCGCGCGTCTCGGTCGGGATCTTCGCGCCCCTGGTCGGCCAGGCGAGCAGCCGCGGCGCGCAGGTCTTCGGCCGGGCCCGGGTGCTGCACCCCGGCGACCCGGACTTCGACCACCACTGGCCCGCGTACCGGTGGCAGTCCGACCACGTCGAGCGGTCCCGGTCGCTGGACGAGCCGCCGGCCGGGCCGCTGGTCGTGGTGCCGGCCGAGCGGATCGTCTACACCGAACACTGGCTGCGCCGTGAGGGGTACGCGCCACGCCAGTTCTGGCGCGCCGCCGGCCCCCGCTGACCCGCCGGCGGCGGGCCGGCACCGCCCCTGGCGGATCTCCCGTTTCCCGCACGCCTCCCAGCCGGATGGATCACAGTGGTGGCGTGGTGGAGGAGGTGGCATGACGGGACTGCGTACCGACCTGTACGAGCTGCGGATGGCGGCCAGCTACCTGCGCCGGGACATGACGGAGCACGCCACGTTCAGCCTCTTCGTCCGCCGGCTGCCGCACCGGCGCGGTTTCCTGGTGGCCGCCGGGCTGGCCGAGGCGCTGGCGTTCCTGGAGAGCTTCGCCTTCGACGACGCCGAGCTGGGCTACCTGCGCGACGTCGTCGGGTTCGACGAGCCGGCCCTGGCGGCGCTGGCCGGGCTGCGGTTCACCGGGGACGTGTGGGCCGTGCCCGAGGGTCGCGTGGTCTTCGCCGACGAGCCGCTGCTGGAGGTCACCGCGCCGATCGCGGAGGCGCAGCTGGTGGAGACGGGCGTGCTGAACCTGATCACGTTCCACACCACGGTGGCCACCAAGGCGGCCCGCTGCCGGCTCGCCGCCGCCGGCGCGCAGCTGGTCGACTTCGCGTTCCGCCGTACCCACGGCATCGAGGCCGGCGCCGGGGTGGCACGGGCGTCGGCCATCGCCGGCTTCGCCGCGACCAGCGACGTCGAGGCCGCCATGCGGTACGGGATCGCCCCGTCCGGGACGATGGCCCACTCGTACGTGGAGGCGTTCCCGGACGAGCGGGCGGCCTTCCGCGCGTTCGCCGCCGACTTCCCCACGAACCCGATCTTCCTGGTCGACACCTACGACACGCCGGCGGGAGTCCGGGCCGCCGTCGACGTCGTCACCGAACTCGGGTTGACCGGCCCGCTCGGGGTACGGCTCGACTCCGGCGACCTCGGAGCGCTGGCCCGGCAGGCCCGAACGATCCTGGACGACGCCGGGCTGCGGCAGGCCACGATCATCGCCAGCGGCAGCCTCGACGAGAACGTCATCGCGGGGCTCGTGGCGCAGGGCGCACCGATCGACGGGTACGGCGTGGGCACCAAGATGGGGGTCTCGTACGACGCGCCGTCGCTGGACAGCGCCTACAAGCTGGTCGCCTACGGCGGCCGTCCGGTGCTGAAGCTGTCCGCGGGCAAGGCCACGCTGCCCGCTGCCAAGCAGGTCTTCCGCGATCCGACCGGCGCGGCGGGGGATGTGGTGGGCTTGCGCGACGAGCCACCACCGGGCGGCCGGGAGCCGCTGCTGGTGCCGGTCATGCGCGGTGGCCGCCGGCTCGATCCGGTCGACCCCGCCGAGGCGGTTCGCGCCGCCCGTGGCCGCTTCGACGCCGACCTCGCCTGGCTGCCGGAGCCGGCCCGCCGGCTGGCCGATCCGACGCCGCCGACCGCGACGGTCAGCCCGGCGCTGGCGGCGCTGCACGAGCGGGTGGCCGCGCGGCTCGGGCGCGGCCAGGGATGATCACGCGCGCCAACCGGTGCCGGACCCGTGGGGCGACCGGGTCGACGACCGCTGGCACGTCGCCCCGGACGGGACGGTCGCCGACCTGGTGGCGTCACTCCCCGGTGCCGGCGCGCGACGGTCGGGTCGGACCTGCCACCCCCGTGGCGGCAGCGCGACCCGGCACCGTCACCGGCGGGCGGTGCGCCGCAGCAGTGGCACGAGCACGGCCGCCGCCACCAGGTGCAGGGCCACCAGCGTCAGGGTCGCCGCCGCGCCCACTCCCCCGCCCAGCGGGCCGAGCAGCGAGAGCAGCAGCACCAGCCCGGCCGCGCCGGTCCAGACGACCCGCGCCCGGGCGGTGAACCGCTCCAGCAGGGCCAGCGACGCCCAGCCCGCCAGGCCGGCGAGGAGGGTACTGACCGCGACCGCGGCCGGAGTCACGGTCTGCTCGGTCCCGCCGCTTCGGGCGACCAGGTCCACCCCGGCGACGGGGACGGCGGCGGCCCACACCGCCAGGGTTGCGGCGGTGGTGGCGAGCACGGACAGGGCCCCGGCGCGGGGGCGACCGGGCCTGGCTCTTATATAAAACTCCGAGCCCACGAGAACGCACCAGAACTCGGAATGCGTCTTTTTCTTGAAAAAAAAAAAGCAACATCAACGTAACTCCTAC
>NZ_JBSSLX010000372.1:0-2431 GCF_053890995.1 Micromonospora sp. I033
GATGCGCTGGTGCAGCTCCTGGAGGTCCTCGCCGGGCGCGATGCCGTACTCCTCGCGGAGCAGGCCGGCGAAGTCGCGGTAGGCGGCCAGCGCCTCGGCCTGCCGCCCGCTGCGGTGCAGCGCCAGCATGAGCTGGTGGCGCAGCCGTTCCCGGACCGGGAACTCGGCCACCAGCTCGACCAGCCGGCCGACCAGCTCGCCGTGCCGGCCGCCGGCCAGCTCCAGCTCGGTACGCGTCTCCAGGGCGACGGCCCGCAGCTCCACCAGCCGGTGCCGGGCGGCGTCGAAGTAGGGGCCGGCGAACCCGGTGAACGGCTCCCCCTGCCACCGTTCCAGGGCGGCGCTCACCTCGGCCAGCGCCTCCTCGGTACGCCCGTCCGCGTGCCACTGCCGGGCCCGCCGCACCCCCCGCTCGAAGCGGACCGCGTCCACCGCCTCCGGCGGGATCCGCAGCAGGTAACCGGCGTCGGTGAGGGTCAGCACCTGGGCCGGCGTACGCGGCGAGCGATCGGGTTCGAGCACCCGGCGCAGCCCGGCCACGTACTTCTGCACCACGTTCGGGCCGTTCGCCGGGGGCTCCTCGGGCCACACCGCGTCGACGATCTGCGCGGTCGGGACGGGACGGCCCGCGGCGAGCAGCAGCACGGCCAGCACGGCCCGCTGCTTGCCGGGGCCGAGGTCGAGCGGGCGGTCCGCGTACCAGGCCCGTTGCGGGCCCAGGATCTCGAAGCGCAACGCCTCTGACATGCGAGTTTCCGCTCCTGTACCCCCCGGCCGCCCGCCGCGGCGGCCCACGGCAGTCGGACGGCAGCATAACGGCAGCGGGACGGCCGTGGCGGCCTGGCAGGATCCCGGTGCAACAGTCACCTGGGAAAGTGAGTCAAAGAGATGACGCAGCGTACCGGCACCGCCGCGACGTTCCGGCGGGTCGCGGCCCTCGCGGCCGCCGTGCTGGCCGCCACCACCCTGTCCGCGGGGTGCGGCACCGGAGACGGCGCCTCCGGGGGCGCCAGCTCCACCCCGGGCACCTCCGCGGCCGACCCGAAGGCCACGCTGCTGGCCGCCGTGCCGGACGAGAAGGATCCGGCCTTCCGCTTCTCCACTCAGGACGGCACCGACAAGTTCACCGGTGTGGTGGACCCGGCGGCGCACGCCATGGAGCTGGGGATGACGCAGAAGAACGAGGACCCCGAGTTCACCATGGCCATGACGTTCCGGGTGATCGACGAGGACCTGTGGATGCGGGTGAAGTTGACCGGCATCCCCGGCCTGCACGACATGCTGAAGCTGCCGAAGCGCTGGATGGCGCTGGACCGGACCAAGCTCGACGACGAGACGGAGGCGCCGGTCTACCAGAACGCGGACCCGGCGAACACCGCCGCGATCATCCGGACGGCGGACACGGTGACGGACAAGGGCAACGGGACGTACACCGGGGTTGCCGACCTGACCGCCAACGCCGACGTGCAGAGCGCGCTGGGGGTGGACGTGGCGGCGCTGGGTACGGCCGCGACGAAGGTGCCGTTCACCGTCGTGGTCGGCCCGGACGGCAACCTCGCCACGCTGACGCTGGAGGTCCCGGCCGCCGGCAAGAAGAAGGCCATGAAGCTGGTGACCCGGTACTACGACTTCGGCAAGGCGCCGAAGGTCACCGCGCCCGCCGGGGACGAGGTGCAGAAGGCGCCCTCCTCGGCGTACGAGGTGCTGAACGGCTGACCCGCGACGCGGGAAGGGGCGGCGGCCACACGGGGGGCCGCCGCCCCTCTCGCCGTCTCGGCGGGCTCAGCGGCCGAGGACGGACCCGCCGTTGACGCCGAGCACCTGGCCGGTGACGTAGCCGGCGGACGGGCCGACCAGGTAGCGGACGGCCGCCGCGATGTCGTCCGGCACGCCGGCCCGGCCGACCAGGGTGGCCGCCACCCGCTTGGCGTGCCCCTCCGGGGTCATCCGGTCGCCGAAGAACTCGGTCTCGGCCACGTACCCGGGGCTGACCACGTTGACCGTGATCTGGTCCGGGCCGAGCTGGGTGGCCAGGTCGTACGCCCAGCCGTGCAGCGCGGCCTTCGCCGCCGAGTACGGCCCGGCCCCGCCCCGCTGGGCGGCGATCGAACTGAGCAGCACCACCCGGCCGCCGGGGCGGCGCAGGGCGGGCAGCAGCGCCTCGGTGAGCAGCACCGCGGTGAGCACGTTCGCGTCCAGGTTGGCCCGCCACCAGGTCGCCACGTCGGCCAGGGTGTCGGTCGGCCCGCCGAGGTAACCACCGGCGTTGTTCACCACCGCGTCGACGGTCCGGTCCCCGACCGCCTCGGCCACCGCCGAGACCTGCCCCGGGTCGGTGAGATCGGCGACCACCGGGGTGACCGCGCCGGCCCGCCCGCACGAGTCCCCGATCCGCGCCGCGGCCTCCGCGAGCACGTCACCCCGCCGCCCC
>NZ_JBSSLX010000373.1:0-2369 GCF_053890995.1 Micromonospora sp. I033
TCGGCCGCCGGTTCGCCGCCGAGGGCGCCGCCGCCGTCGTCCTGGCCGACCTGGACGCCGGGGCGGCACGCGTGGTGGCCGAGGGCATCGGCCCGGTGGCGCACGGCGTCGGGCTCGACGTCACCGACGAGGCGCAGGTGCGGGCGCTGGTCGACGAGACCGAGCGCCGGTACGGCCGGATCGACCTGTTCTGCGCCAATGCCGGCGTGGCCACCGGTGGGGGAGTGGAGGCGTCGGACGCGGACTGGGAACGCGCCTGGCGGGTCAACGTGATGGGGCACGTGCACAGCGCCCGGGCGGCGCTGCCGGCGATGGTCCGCCGCGGCCAGGGGTACCTGCTCTTCACCTGCTCGGCGGCGGGTGTGCTGACCGCGGTGGGCGACGCCCCGTACACCGCGACGAAGCACGCGGCGGTCGGCCTCGCCGAGTGGCTGGCCATCACCTACCGGGACGCCGGCGTCCGGGTCAGCGCGCTCTGCCCGCAGGGCGTGGACACCCCGATGCTCGCCGACGGCCTGGCCGCCGGGCACCTGGGCGCCCGGGTGATCGCCGCCTCCGGCGCGGTGCTCACCCCCGACCAGGTCGCCGACGCCACCATCGCCGGGCTGGCCGAGGAGCGGTTCCTCATCCTGCCGCACCCGGAGGTCGCCGGCTACGCCCGCCGCCGCGCCGAGGACCCGGACGGCTGGCAGGCCGGCCTGCGCAAGCTCGTCCGGAAGCTGCGCGCCGCGGATCGGTAGGAGCCGCCGCGACCGTGGCCGGGGCCGGATCGCCGTAGGCGTTGTTCGCCGGGATGAAGACCCGGTCGTGGGTCAGCGGTGCCAGCGCAACGGGCCGGGATGGACACTCCACAGCAGACGGCCTCGGCGGGGGCGGGTGGCGCGAAGGGCGGTGACGTAGGCGGTGGCGAGCGCCGCCGCCCGGTCGGCCTGGGCCGGGGTGGCGGTGCCCGGGGCGAAGGCCACCTGGTTGAGCAGCCCGGCCAGCTCGTCCACCTCGCCACCGGGTGCGAAATGCTCACCCGGGGTCCGCCCGGCCCGCGCCTCGGCGAGGGTACGGCCGGCGTGCGCGGCGACCTCCGCGGCGGACAGGTCCGCGCCGGCCGGGTGGCCGGCCAGCCGCAGCGCGTCGGTGACCTCCCGCCAGGCGCCGGCGATCCGGCGGCCCGGGTCACCCTGCGCCAGCCGCGCCCGGGTCAGCTTGCGGCGCAGTGCGGCCAGGCTCAGCAGCAGTGCCCCGACCAGCAGCGCCAGGCCACCGACGCCGCCACCCACCAGCACCGGCGTGCCCGGCCCACCGGCCCCGCCGCGCCGCTCGGGCCCGGCGGCCGCGGGCGGTGTGGCGGTGGGCTCCACGGTCGGCGCGGGCACCTCGGACGGGGGTGGATCCTCCGGCTTCGGCCGGAAGTCCTCCTCCACCGGGCGCGGCTGCTCGTCCGGGCGCGGCATCGGGTCGAAGGGCACCCAGCCGACGCCCTCGAACAGCACCTCCGGCCAGGCGTACGCGTCCGCCGCCCGGACCGGGCCGTCCGCCTTCGGCTCGAAGCCGACCACCACCCGGGTGGGCAGGCCGGCCAGCCGGCCCAGCACCGCGAACGCCGCCGCGAACTGCTCGGAGGTGCCCCGCTGCCCGCCGCCGTTGCGCGGTCCGAAGAGGAAGAACGCCAGGTTCGGGTACGCGTGCCCGCTCGGCGCGTCCGCGGTGACCCGGTAGTGCTCGGCGAGGAAGTCCGCGATCGCGGTGGCCCGGGCGTACGGCGCACCGTTCTCCTCGGCGAGCTGGGTGGCGAGCCGGCGCAGCTGCTCCGGCGCCCCGTCGGCCACCCGCAGCACCCGGGCCACCGCGTCGCCGGCCGGCACGTTCGCCGTGCTGAGCAGGTTCACGTCGGGGCGTTCCCGGAGCGAGGCGACCGTGTAGCGCAGCCCCGGCGCCAGCCCCTCCGGCCGGATCAGCGTCCCGGTCTCCGGGTCGTACGCCACCCGCGCGCCGGTCACCTCGCGCGGGGTCGGCACGGCGGGCAGCAGCCGGCCGGTCAGGTCGGCCACGGTGATCTCCTGGCGCACCGGATCGGTGGCGGCGCCCGCCACCGGCTCGGCGGCCGGCAGGATCCGCCCCGCGTTGCGGTACGTCGCGCCGACCCGCCAGGTCACCCCGTCGTAGTCGCTGAGCACGGCCAGCCGGATCCGCGGCGGCCCCGCATCCGCCGCGCCCGCCTCGGTCCGCACGTCGAGCAGCTTCTGGTCCGGGTTGAGCGCCCACCCCGAGATCCGGATCAGTGGGTTCTCGTCCAGCGACTCCACCTGCGGCGGCTCGACGTAGCGGCGCGGGTCGACCGGCCGGTCGTCGACCTGGCCGGCCACCACCGGGGC
>NZ_JBSSLX010000374.1:0-2368 GCF_053890995.1 Micromonospora sp. I033
GTGTGGTGGGGTCGGAGTTGTGTAAAAGAGACAACTCTCCCCCACGTCAATGGAAAGTTACGCGTCGGTAACCCGTTGTTCCACTGGGAGCACAAATCTGCGTATTGGACAAACCGCCACTATGGTCGAGGGATGGCATGCTGGGCGCCGTGTCCGCCCCACCGCCGCCGGAGAAGCCGCTCCGGGTGATGCCCTGGTGGCTGGCGCTGCTCGGGCTGCTGCTCGCCATCGTGCTCGGCTGGCTGGTGCTGGACTGGCTGCTCGCCGAGGCCGACCGGGCCGCCCAACCCGACACCCGGGCCACGCTGCGCGTCGACGCCATCCGCACCGGTCTCACCGTGGTAGCCGGCACCGGCGGAGGGCTGGCGCTGCTGCTCGCCGCCCGTCGACAGTGGATCAACGAGCGCGGGCAGCGGCACCAGGAGGCCGTCGCCACCCGCGACCAGGCGCACCGCGACCGGGTGCAGGAACACGCCGAGGCGGTCGCCGACGCCGGTCAGCGGCACCAGGAGCGGCAGGCCGCGGCCGCCGAACACGACGCCGCCGAGCGGCGGCTCACCGAGCTGTACGTCCGGGCCATCGAGCTGGTCGGCAGCGACAACCCCGCGGTACGCCTCGGCGGCCTGCACGCCCTGGAACGGCTCGGTCAGGACAACCCGGGGCAGCGTCCGACCATCGTGGCGGTGCTCTGCGCGTACCTCCGGATGCCGCCGCTCGACGACCCGCGCGAGACCGAGGTACGCCGCACCGCGCAGCGGATGCTCACCCGGCACCTCCAGGCGGACCGGGAGACCTGGTGGCCCGGCATCGCGCTGGACCTGACCGGCGCCCGGCTGGACGACTTCGACGCCGCCGGCTGCACCCTGGTGGACCTGGACCTGACCGGGGCGGTGTGCACCGGCACCACCAGCTTCGCCGGGGCGGTCGTGCACGGCCGGCTGCGGCTGGCCGCCGAGTTCGCGGACGCCGTGTTCGACGACCTCACCGGCGACGCGGAACTCGTGCTGGACGGCGCGCGCTTCACCGGCCGGGTGAGCTTCGACCGGGCCGACCTCGGGGCGCTCTCCTGCCGGAGCACGGGCTTCGCGGAGGTCTCCTTCCGCGGCGCCACGCTGCGGCAGCCGAGCAGCTTCGACCGGGCCCGGTTCGCCGGCAGCGCCAGCTTCCATGAGGCGGTGTTCCTGGGTGGACTGTCCATGGAGCACGCCACCTTCGAGGCGTACGCGGGCTTCCGCCGGGCGCGGTTCGCCGACATGGCGCTGTTCCGCTGGACCGAGTTCGGCGCGGAGGCCTGGTTCGAGGGGGCCCGCTTCGAGGGGGCGGCCAACTTCGGCCGGGCCGTGTTCCACGGCCGGGTCCGCTTCGAGGGGGCGACGCTGGCCCGCCGGCCGCTGGTCGACCAGGCCCGCGCGTCAGCGTCGGTGACCCACGTCTGGCCGCCGGACACCACCGTCGGCCGGCGCGACGACGACTGGCTCGTCCTCACCGACTCCTGACAGCCCCCACCCGGTGAACCGCCTCAGTTGCCCAGGGCCTGGACCTTGGCGATCGTCTCCTGCACCTGCTGCCGGGCCGGGCCGCCGCCCTGGGCGGCCTGGCCCAGGGCCTGCCGGTAGGCGTCGATCACGCCGATCAGCGGTCCGGCCGCCGCACCCTCCAGCGCGCCGGCCACCAACGCCCGCGCCTCGGCGGCGTCCTGGGCCGCGGCGGCCGTCTTGGCCTTCGCCTCGTCCAGCTTCTGCGCCGCCGCCGCCAGCCTCGCGATGATCTCCGCTGCGCTCACGCGCCCTCCCCACGTCGCCCGGGTCGATCGATCAGCCACTGGCCACCGCGGAGCCTATGAGATCGCCGCATCTCCCGCGACCGCGCGGGTCCTTCGACCTCGAATGGCAGCCGGGCGGTCAGCAGTCACGACCGCACCGAGCCAGCCGGGACGGCGAGGAGCCGCCACCTGATCAGGTCAACAGCCGGAAGACCACCAGGTAGAGGCAGAACAGCGACGGGGCGACCAGCGCGCAGATCACGAAGCCGAGTGGCACGTACCGCCCCGGCGGGGTCTCGCCGCCGATCACCGGGCGGCCCCAGCGCCCGAGCACCAGGTGTCCGGCCAGGAAGGAGAGCAGCGGGACGCCGGCGCACGAGACGGCGGCCACCAGGTCGAGCCCGGTGGCCGGCAGCGGCGAGCCGATCAGCGCCACGAGCATGAGCAGGGAGCCGGCCAGCGCGCAGGCCGCGTAGACGGCGACCGCCCGGGCCGGCGCCGACCAGGCCGGCAGCAGCACGGGCCGCCGGGCCAGGGCCTCGGCCTCCTGCCCGTACCGGTCGGCCTCGTCGGCCAGTTGCCCGGCCGCGCCCGCGGCGGGAACGG
>NZ_JBSSLX010000375.1:0-2330 GCF_053890995.1 Micromonospora sp. I033
ACGCGGCGGTGGCCCGGCTGCTGGCCGCCGACCCCGAGGTGATCGTGCTGGTCGGCGCCGGGCCGGAGACGGAGCGGTTCGGCACCGCCGACTACGGATCGCTGCTGCCTTTTGGGCTGCGCCAATATGTCCGGCTCTGGCACACCAACTGCTCGGGAATCGAATCCCTGCCGCTGAGCCTGACCATCGGCGCGTGGCTGGTGAACCGGTCCGGGACCGAGCTGCCCCGGCTGGCCCGGGCGGTCGCCGCCGACGCGTCACCGGCCGAGTGCGCCGCCCTCGGCGCGGACCTGGTCGCGGCGACGGACGGGCGGATCGCACTGCTGGTGCTCGGGGACGGGTCGGCCTGCCGGGGCACCAAGGCGCCCGGCTACGACGACCTGCGCGCGCCCGCGTACGACGAGCGGGTTGCCGCGGCCCTGGCCGGCGCGGACGCCGAGGCCCTGCTCGGCCTGGACCCGGTGCTGTCGGCGGAGCTGAGGGTCGCCGGGCGGGCGCCCTGGCAGGTGCTGGCCGGCGCGGCCCGGGCGGCGGGCGGTGCCTGGCGCGGGGACGTCAGCTACCAGCAGGCCCCCTACGGCGTTGCCTACTTCGTGGCCAACTGGGAGCAGGTGTGACTGTCGTCGCCGTGGTCGGGCCGACCGCGGCGGGCAAGTCGGCGCTGAGCATCGCCCTGGCGCACGCCCTCGGCGGCGAGGTGGTCAACGCCGACTCGATGCAGCTCTACCGGGGCATGGACATCGGCACCGCCAAGCTGACCCCGGCCGAGCGGGAGGGCGTGCCGCACCACCTGCTCGACATCTGGCCGGTGACCGAGCCGGCCAGCGTCGCGGAATACCAGAAGCTGGCCCGTGCGGCGGTCGACGACATCCTGGCCCGGGGGAAGGTGCCGCTGCTGGTCGGCGGCTCCGGGCTCTACGTGCGGGCGGTGCTCGAGCAGTTCGAGTTCCCCGGCACCGACCCGGTGGTGCGGGAGCGGCTGGAGGCGGAGCTGGCCGAGGTCGGGCCGGCCCCGCTGCACGCCCGGCTGGCCGAGGCCGACCCGGTGGCCGCGGCGGGCATCCTGCCCAGCAACGGCAGGCGCATCGTCCGGGCCCTGGAGGTCGTCGAGCTGACCGGCGCGCCGTTCACCGCGTCGCTGCCCGCCCCGACGCCGTACTACCCGTCGGTGCAGCTCGGCGTCGACCTGGACACCGCGCTGCTCGACGAGCGGATCGCGCTGCGCGTGGACCGGATGTGGGCCGACGGCCTGGTCGCCGAGACGCGGACCCTGGTCGGCGAGGGCCTGCCCGAGGGGCGCACGGCCAGCCGGGCGCTCGGCTACCAGCAGGTGCTGCGCTTCCTGGCCGGGGAGCTGACCGAGACCGAGGCGTACGGGGAGACCATCCGGGCCACCCGGCGGTTCGTCCGCCGGCAGCGTTCCTGGTTCCGCCGCGACCCGCGGATCCACTGGCTGGATTCGGCCTCGCCCACGTTTCTCGACACTGCGCTGCGGGTGGTCGCCGAGCATCGGGAATGATGGAGGCGTGGAGTTCACCAAGGGCCACGGCACCGGCAACGACTTCGTCATCCTGCCCGACCCGGACGGGGCGCTCGACCTGACGCCCGGCCTGGTCGCCGCGCTCTGCGACCGGCGGCGCGGCCTCGGCGGCGACGGCGTGCTGCGCGTGGTACGCGCCGCCAAGCACCCGGAGGGCGTGGCGTTGGCCGGCGAGGCCGAGTGGTTCATGGACTACTGGAACTCCGACGGCTCGTTCGCCGAGATGTGCGGCAACGGCGCCCGGGTCTTCGTCCGCTATCTGCTGGAGACCGGCCTGGCCACCCCGTCCGGCGCGGCGCTGCCGCTGGCCACCCGGGCCGGCCTGGTCCGCGCCCGGGTCGAGGGCGCCGACGTGGCCGTCGAGATGCGCCGCCCCCGGCTGTACGACGCGGCCACCGCCACCGTGGGTGGGCTCACCCTGACCGGCGCGGCGGTGGACGTGGGCAACCCGCACCTGGTCTGCGCGCTGCCCGCCAGCCTAGACCTGGGGGGCCTGGACCTCACCCGGGCACCCGACGTCGATCCGGCGGTCTTCCCGTCCGGGGTGAACGTCGAGTTCACCACCCCGGCCGAGCCGGTCGAGGGCACCGACGGGCACGTGCTCATGCGGGTCTACGAGCGGGGCTCGGCCGAGACGCTCTCCTGCGGCACCGGCGCCTGCGCGGTCGCCGCGGTGGCGCTGCGCGACGCGGGTCGCGAGACCGGCACGGTGACCGTCGACGTCCCCGGCGGCCGCGTCACGGTCACGGTCACCGACGACTCCTGCTGGCTCTCCGGCCCAGCCGTCCTG
>NZ_JBSSLX010000376.1:0-2298 GCF_053890995.1 Micromonospora sp. I033
GCGAGGTCACGCCAGGGGGGCGGCGACGCCTCCAGAGGTACGGGGAGAATGGGAGTTCCGGGCGGGAGGAGCGCGACGTGCACGAGCGGGCGGCGGAGTTCGAGGCGGAACGCGGGCACCTGCTGGCGGTGGCCCAACGGATGCTGGGCAGCCGGAGCGAGGCCGAGGACGCGGTCCAGGAGACCTGGCTGCGCTACGCGGGCGCGCTGGCCGACCCGGCCGCCCGGGAACAGGTCCGTGACCTGCGCGGCTGGCTCACCACCACCTGCTCGCGGATCTGCCTGGACGTGCTCCGGTCCGCCAGGGTGCGCCGCGAGGCGTACCCCGGTCAGTGGCTGCCGGAGCCGGTGGTGAGCGCGGCGCCGACCGCGAACGGGTTCGCCCCCGACCCGGCCGAGCGGGCGGTCCGCACCGACCAGCTCGGCACCGCCCTGCTGGTGGTGCTGGAGCGGCTGACCCCCGAGCAGCGGGTGGCCTTCGTGCTGCACGACGTCTTCGCCGTGCCGTTCGCCACGGTCGCCGACGTGCTCGGCACCACACCGGCGGCCGCGCGGCAGCTCGCCTCCCGGGGCCGCCGCGCGGTCAGCGCGCCGGACGTCCCCCGGCACACCGCCGACCTGGCCGAGCAGCACAAGGTGCTCAGCGCGTTCGTGGCGGCGGTCGAGTCCGGGGAGCTGGACCGGCTGGTCGAGGTGCTCGCCCCCGACGTGGTGGTGATCGGCGACAGCGGTGGACACTTCCCGGCCGCCCGCCAGCCGGTGGCCGGCGCCGAGCTGGCGGGCCGCTTCATCCTGGGTCTCTTCGGCCAGGCCGCCCGCTGGGGCGCCCCTCTGCACGCCCGGCCGGTGCTCGTCGACGGCGCGCTGGGCTGGCAGGCGGAGACGGTGTTCCGCGACGGGCGGCCGCTGCGGATGATCACCTCGTTCGCCGTGCACGAGGGCCGGATCACCGGCGTGTTCAACCAGCTCAACCCGGAGAAGGTGACCCACCTGACCGGGGTGGGGCCCGACGAGGAGTGGCCGCCGCGCTACTGAGCCCGGCTCAGATCACCAGGGCCAGCCACTTCCGGTACGAGGTGGCGAACGGCTCGCTGCCGTCGCCGAGCGCGTCGAGCAGCCAGCGGGCCGCGGCCTCGGCCTCGGCCACCACGTCGTCGGGGTAGCCCCAGCGGGCCCGGTGCTCGGCGAACTCGTCCTCGTCGCGCAGCTCGACCAGGCCGGTCTCCCGGCGGCGCACGACGTCCAGGTCGAGGTCGATCAGGTGGACCGTCTCCTCGCCCTCCCAGCGGGCCGGGGTGGCGATGTCGCAGTAGACCTCGCTGGTGCGCGGGGGCGGGTTGAACATGCCGGTCCACCAGCCGTGCCGGGGCACCAGCAGGACGAACGGGATCTGCTCCACGGAGGGCCGGCCGTGGTAGACCGACTCGGTGCCGGCCGGCACGCCCAGCCAGACACCGAGGTCGTCCTCGGCGAGCCGGCGGGCCGGGTAGTCGCGGTGTGCGCTGCCGTCGTACTTGCGGTAGATCACGCGGACCACGTCGCTCGGCATGATTGGCACCCTAACCGATTCCGGCCACGCGACGCGATCGGCAGGTAACCGGACGCGACCCGCCGGCCACGCCACGCGGCGGAGCGACCCACCCCCTGTCGGCGGCGGCGGGTACGGTCGCACGGTGACCCCGCCCCGCACCGCCACCGGCCCCGCCGTCCCCAGGAAGCGCCGGGGCGGCAAGCCCGGCGGCGGCGAGCTGCTGGCCGCCGCGGTCGGCGCGGTCCCCGGCGGCGCGGCCCGCCCCGGCCAGCAGCAGATGGCCGAGGCGATCGAGCGGAGCATCGCCTCCCGCGAGCACCTGCTGGTGCAGGCCGGCACCGGCACCGGCAAGTCGCTGGCCTACCTGGCGCCGGCGCTGACCGTGGACGGCCCGGTGGTGGTCTCCACCGCCACCCTGGCGTTGCAGTCCCAGCTGGTCGAGCACGATCTGCCCCGGCTGGCCGACGCGGTCGAGCCGGTGCTCGGCCGCCGCCCCACCTTCGCCGTGCTCAAGGGGCGGCACCACTACCTCTGCCTGGCCCGGCTGGACAACTCGGTCGAGGAGGAGCCGGAGGACACCCTCTTCGACGCTCCGCGCCCCGGCGGCGGCACGAAGTGGCTCGGCGAGGCCGGCCGGCTGGGCAAGCAGATGCAGCGGCTGCGCGACTGGGCGGAGGAGACCGCCACCGGCGACCGCGACGAGCTGGACCCGGGCGTGGACGACCAGGTCTGGCGCAGCGTCTCGATGCCGGCCCGGGAGTGCGTGGG
>NZ_JBSSLX010000377.1:0-2170 GCF_053890995.1 Micromonospora sp. I033
CGGGCGGTGCGGAGGAAGACGCACCAGGTGGGGGCCGGCCGGGTGTGGACGCTTCCCCACACCACACCCGGCCGGCGTACCGGCGGGTCCGTCGCCCGCCGCCCGGGGGTCGTGGGCGGCGGGCGACGATCCTGCCTGACGGGTCCGGACTCGCGACTGTCCGGAGCCCGGTGCGGTCCGCGGAACCGCACCTCCCGGGAGCCGGAGCCGCGAAACACCGCTCCCGGACGTTGGAACGAGCGTACGAGTGAATCGAACACTCGTTCTAACTGCTCTGACAGTACACCCCCCCTCCGACGAAAATGCAACGTGTGACGCACCGGCGTGCCGAGCGGGCCGGTGGATTTCTCAGGGCGCGCACAGCAGCGGCAGAGGAACCACGCCGCCGGCCGGGGTCCGGGCCAGTTCGCCCGCGAGCACGTACGCCCCGACCAGGCCGGTGCCCACCCCCATCCCACCGAGGGTCACCCCCCAGGCCGCGTCGCCGACCAGCACCGCCCGGCCGGCGTGCCAGCGGGGCACGCTGACCCGGGCGATCGCGTCGAAGTAGAGCTCGGGCGCGTCCCGCAGGCCGGCCAGCAGCCGGGGCACGTGCCAGCCCAGCCCGGCGAAGGCGTCCGCGACCAGCGCCTTCTGCCGGTCGAGGTCGAGCCGGTCGTGGTCCTGCCGGGGCGAGGCGAACACCACGAAGGCGCCCGCCCGGCCCGGGTCGCGCTGGTCGGCGGCCACGCTGGCCATCCGGCCGGGCACGTTGTACTGCCGCGGGACCGGGCCCGCCCCGATGTCGTCGGGCAGGTCCCAGCCGGCCAGGTGGTAGCCGAGGTGGGTGACGTACGCCGACTCCGGCCCGAACGCCAGCCGGCGCACGCCGGAGTGCAGCCCGTCCGCCCCGACCACCAGGTCGACGGTGCGGGAGGCGCCCCGGGCGAGGTCGACCCGCATCCCGTCGGCGGTCTCGGTGAGCGCGGTGATCCGGTCGCCGAACACGTACCCGACCCGGTCGGCGCCGCGCTCGTAGAGGATCCGGGACAGGTCCCGGCGGTGGACCTCCAGCTCGCCGCCGGCGAACTCGGCCGGCAGCCGGAAGATCTCCCGGTCGTGCTCGTCCACCCGGCTCATCGCGCCGGCGTGGGTCTGCACCGCCCGCAACTCGTCGAGGACGCCCATGGCGGCGAGCACGCCGAGGTGGGTCGGGCCCCGGAAGTCGACCGCGAAGCCGCTGGTGCGCAGCGCGGGAGCGGCCTCGACCACGGTGACCTCGGCCCCGTGCCGGGCCAGCCACCAGGCCAGCGCCGGGCCGGCCACCCCGGCGCCGGAGACGAGCACGCGGAAACCGCGCAGTGGCGTGGGCATGTCTTTCCCCGTTCTAAACTGTGTCCCTCGGATACAGAGTATCGTAGACACAGTTTTGGCCCGAGAACAAGAGGGGTGATCGTGGAGACCGGTGGCGTCGACAAACGCCGGCTGTTCGAGCTGCTGTGGGGCACCCCGAGCGGGCCCCGGCGCGGGCCGCGCCCCACCCTCACGCTGCCCGCGATCGCCCGCGCCGGCATCACCATCGCCGACGCCGAGGGGCTCGACGGCCTGACCATGCAGCGGGTCGCCGAGTCGCTGGACGTCACCAAGATGGCCCTCTACCGATACGTGCCCGGCCGGGCCGAACTGGTGGCGCTGATGCTGGAGGCGGCGATCGGCGAGCCGCCCCCACCGCCGCCCGGCGCCGACTGGCGCGGCCAGCTCGACGACTGGGCCCGGCAGCTGTTCGACCGGTTCCGTCGGCACCCGTGGGCGCAGGCGGCGACCGTCGGCCCCCGGCTGCCCGGCCCGAACGAGCTGGCCTGGGTGGAACGGGTGGTCGCCGCCCTCACCGGCACCGGCCTGACCGGTTCCGAGCAGCTCGACGTCGCCGTGCTCCTGGTCGGACACGCCCGCAACCTGGCCCAGCACGCAGGGCCGGACGGCGCGCCCGGCGGGAGCCGGGAGGTCGCCTTCGGCACCCTGGTCCGCGGCCGGGAGGAGCGCTTCCCCGCGCTCGACGCCGCCCTGCGCGACATCGACCCGAACGTCACCGACCAGGCCCTCGACTTCGGCCTGGCCCGGATCCTCGACGGCATCGAGGCGCTCATCACCACCCGCGCGACCCGTCGATCATGACGTTGTCGCCCCCGGC
>NZ_JBSSLX010000378.1:0-2111 GCF_053890995.1 Micromonospora sp. I033
CCAGGACCGCGACCCCGCCGCGGCCGGCCCGCCGCCGGCGACGCGCCGCCCGGACCCGCCGGCGTCCGCCGGGGACGGCGGCCTCCACCCGGTCGGCGCCGGACGGGTCGGCGAACCCGAGCGGTGGAGGCCGTTCGATGCTGCTCGGTAGGCTCCGGATCCGGGGCAGGCTCGCCCTACTGGTGATCATCCCGCTGCTCAGCATGGTCGGGCTGGCCGTGCCGGTGGTGCTCGACCGGGTCGCGGCCGCCCAGCGGGCCGCCGACACCGCCGGCACCGTCCGGGTGGCCAGCCGGATCGGCAGCCTCGTGCAGGACCTCCAGCAGGAGCGGCTGCTCTCGGTGGGGTCGCTGCTCGGCCGGGTGACCCGGACCGAGCTGATCCAGAAGTCCGCCACGGTCGACGACCGGGTCGCCGACCTGCGGGCCGAGTCGCTGCCGGCCCCGGTCCGGACGGCCCTGGACGGGGTACGCGGGCTGGCCGACCTGCGTACCGCCGTGCTCGCCGGCAAGGCCACGCCGGACGAGATCATGACCGCGTTCGGCGCCGTCGACATGGCGCTGATCGAGGCGCTGCGGCTGCCGTTCCGGGTGGACACCGCCACCTCGGCGGGGCGGCAGGTGCTGGCGCTGGACGCGCTGCTCCGGGCCGACGAGGGGCTGGGCGCCTGCGCCACGCTGATCGTGCTCGTCAAGGCGACGGGCGACCCGGCGGTGGCCGGCTCGTACATCGCCTGCATGGCCGCGCTCCAGGTGGACAACCAGCGGTTCCGCAAGCTGATCACACCGGAGCAGCGTCGGCTGGCCCTGCTGGACGACGCGGCGGTGGCCGCCCGGACCAGCCCCACCTTCCTGGTCGACAGCGTCCGGGACCCGGTGGCGGCCATCGCGGCGGTGCCGCTGGACGCGCTCTTCCCCTCGGTCCGCTCGATGATCACCCTCGGCCAGTTCGTGGAGAAGAAGATCGTCGCGGACGTGATCGCCGAGACCCGGACCGAGCAGCGGGACGCGCTCGCCGCCGCCTGGCTGGTCGGCGCGGCGGCCGTCCTGATCCTGCTGACCGTGGTGCTGCTCAGCATGGCGGTGGCCCGGACCGTGGCCCGCCCCCTGACCCGGCTCACCCGCTCCGCCGACCGGGTCGCCCGGGTCGCCGAGGCGGAGCTGACCCGGGTGGTCGACGACGAGGCCGAGACCGTCGCGCCGGTCCGCCTCGACCCGGTGGACGTCCGGGCCCGGGACGAGATCGGCGACCTGGCCCGGGCGTTCGAGCGGGTGCAGCGGACCGCCGCCCGGCTGGTCGAACGGCAGGTGGCCGGCCGGCGCAACGTGGCGCAGATGTTCGGCCACGTCGGCCGGCGTACGCAGAACCTGGTCGGCCGGCAGATCGCGCTGATCGACCGGCTGGAACGGCAGGAGACCGACCCGGGGCGGCTGGAGCACCTCTACCGCCTCGACCACATCTCCAGCCGGCTGCGCCGCAACGCCGGCAGCCTGGTGGTGCTCTCCGGCGCCGCCGGTTCGGACGGGCACGTCGCGCCGGTCCCGCTGGCCGACCTGGTCCGGCTCGCGCTCGGCGAGATCGAGGACTACACCCGGGTGGACGTGCGGGTCCCGCCCGGGGTCTCGGCGGCGCCCGCGATCGCCGGCGACCTGGTGCTCGCGCTGGCCGAGCTGATGGAGAACGGGACCGCCTTCTCGCCGCCGCACACCCGGGTGCTGGTGGCCGGCGAGCAGACCGACGTGGGCGCCCGGCTCACCGTGGTGGACCGGGGCATCGGCATGACGGAGGAGCGCCTCGCCGCGGAGAACGCCCGGCTCACCCGCCGGGAGCGGCTCGACCTGGCCCCGACCGAGGTGCTCGGGCTCTTCGTGGTGGGCCGGCTGGCCCGCCGGCACGGGTGGACGGTCCGGCTGGCGCAGACCGCCGGGGGCGGGGTGACCGCCCACCTGGAGATCCCGGCCGCCCTGCTGGTGGTCCGCCGTCCCGGGCGGGCCGGCGCGACCGTGGCGCAGGCGAGCGTGCCGTTCCGGGAGCGACGGGCGCTGCCCGAGCCCGCGCGAGCCCTGGCCGGGGACGAGCCGGCCGGCTTCGACGCGGCGCTGCTGAGCCGC
>NZ_JBSSLX010000379.1:0-1888 GCF_053890995.1 Micromonospora sp. I033
GCCGGCCCCGCGGGCGTCAGGGCGCTCGGTCGGGGCGGGCGAGCCACCGGCCCCGGACGGCCTGGCGGCGTCCTCGGCGGGTGGCGTCACCGCGCCGAGGACCGGGCCCAGCACATCGGTGATCAGGTCGACCGTGGCGGTGAGCGGAGCGGCGGGTGGGCGCTCGGCGGCGTGGGCGGCGGCACCGGCGGCGACCTCGTGGACGCCCCAGGCCGCGGCGACCCCGCCGAGCAGCAGGCCGAGGCGCAGCGCGACCCGCGTCAGCCGTCCGGCCCGTCGACTCATCCGGCACCCCTCCGACCCCCGGCCAGCGCCGGCGATCAACGCCCGCACTCTACCGAACGAAGTCGATTGATCACAGCCTGCGGCTGATCGAATTCGGGCGCGTCGGGCATCCGCCAGGCGTGGAAAATCCGGCGACGGGGTACCACCGGTCGTCATGAGCACCAGCACGGCCGACCGCCCCGCCACCGACACCCCCGCGCCGCCGGCCGGCGTGGTCGCGGTCGTCGCCCACCGGAAGAAGACCTTCGGCGGCGGCCTCGACGAGCTGCGCGCCAGCCTGGTCGCCGCCGGGGTCGGCAAACTCCTCTGGTACGAGGTGCCGAAGAGCCGCAAGGCGCCCAAGAAGGTCCGCCGGGCGCTCGACAAGGGCGCCGAGCTGGTCCTGGTCTGGGGTGGGGACGGCATGGTGCAGCGCTGCGCCGACACCCTCGCCGGATCGGACGTGCCGATGGGCATCCTGCCCGCCGGCACCGCCAACCTCTTCGCCACCAACCTCGGCATCCCCGCCGACCTGCCCGCGGCGGTCCGGATCGCCCTGCACGGCCGGCGGCGCGAGCTGGACCTGGGCCGGCTCAACGGGGAGCACTTCGCGGTGATGGCCGGCGCCGGGTTCGACGGCGACCTGATCCGCGACGCCGACCGCAGGCTCAAGGGCAGGCTGGGCCGGATCGCGTACGTCTGGACCGGGCTGCGGCACGTCCGCGGCGAGTGCGTACGGACCCGGATCACGGTCGACGGCGCCGACTGGTTCGACGGCGAGGCGAGCTGCGTGCTCTTCGGCAACGTCGGCACCATCACCGGCGGCATCCCCGCCTTCGACGACGCCCGCCCCGACGACGGGGCGCTGGAGATCGGCGTCTCCACCGCCAGCGGCGCCGTGGACTGGGCCCGCACGCTGGGCCGGATGGCTGCCGGCCGGTCCGACGAGTCACCGTTCGTCCGGATCACCCGCGGGCGGAAGGTGACCGTCCGCTTCGCCGAGCCGAAGACCTACGAGCTCGACGGTGGCGCACGCGGCACGGCGAAGCGGCTCAAGGTCAAGGTCGTTCCCGGTGCGCTGACCGTCTGCTGCCCCGACCCGGAGTGACCCCGGCCCGCACCGCCGCGACCGGGGCGGGCAGGATGCGGGCATGGACGACGACGTGCGCCGCTACCTCGATGAGCTGGTCGGACGGGCCCGGGCGGTGCTCGGGGACGACCTCATCGGCGCGTACGCGGCCGGGTCGGTGGGGCTGGGCGCGTACCAGCCGGGACGCAGCGACGTGGACGTGGCCCTGGTGGTCGCCGGGCCGGTCGCCGATGCGGCGAAGCGGGCGCTGGTGGACCGGCTGCGGCACGAGGCGCTGCCCTGCCCGGCGCGCGGCCTGGAACTCGTGGTCTACCGGCGCGACGTGGCCGGCGCCGGCGGCCCCGAGCCGGGCTTCGAGGTCGAGCTGAACACCGGCGCCACCATGCCGTTCCGGGCCACCTACGACCCGGCCGACCGGCCCGCCGCCGACGGGCGGTTCTGGTACGCGCTGGACCGCAGCATCCTGCGCCAGTCCGGGCTGGCCCTGCTCGGACCACCCGCCGCCGAGGTCTTCGCCGGCCCGGGGCCGGCCGA
>NZ_JBSSLX010000380.1:0-1844 GCF_053890995.1 Micromonospora sp. I033
CGATCTCCGGAACTGCCGCCAACCTCATGATCGACGCGGGGGTCCGGTCAGGACTCCGGGAGGTGGAGGGCCTGGGTCAGGGCGGGGAGGAGGAGGTTGATCTGCCATTCGCGGGCGCCGAAGGTGCGCAGGGTCTCCGCGACGGTGTCGTCGGTGATCTCCTCGGGCGGCTGCCAGGCCAGGCGGCGGACGTAGTCCGGGGCGACGAGGTTCTCCGGCGGCAGGTTGTGCGCGCCGGCCGTGCCGACCACGACCTCCCGGCAGCGGGCCAGCCGGCCGGCCGCCACCGGGTCCCGCTCGGCCCACCGGTGCGGCGGGGGCGGCCCCTCCACCACCGGGGTCACCGGCAGGGCGTCGTCCGGCAGCTGGCGGGCGTCGTCCAGGGCCGCCAGCCAGGTACGCGCCAGCCGGCGCACCGAGCGGCCACCGAAACCGGGGAGGGTGAGCAGGGTCTTCTCGTCCTTCGGGTCCAACTCGGCGGCCGCCACGATCGCCGAGTCCGGCAGCACCCGACCCGGTGCGGCGTCCCGCCGCGCGGCGATCTGGTCCCGCGCGTACCACAGCGAGCGGACCCGGGCCTGCGCCCGCGCGCCGCGCACCCGGTGGATGCCCGAGGTGCGGCGCCAGGGCTCGGCGCGCACCCGGGGCGGCCGGGCGCCGGTGCGGACCAGCGCGGCGAACTCCTCCGCCGCCCACGCCGACTTGCCCTGCTTCTCCAGTTCCTCGTCGAGCGCGTCGCGCAGGTCCACCAGCAGTTCCACGTCCAGCGCCGCGTAGGTGAGCCAGGACTCCGGCAGCGGCCGGCTCGACCAGTCCGCCGCGGAGTGGTGCTTCTCCAGGCTGTAGCCCAGCAGCTGCTCGGTCAGCGCGGCCAGGCCCACCCGCTCGAAGCCGGCCAGCCGGGCGGCCAGCTCGGTGTCGAACAGCCGGCGCGGGCGCAGCCCAAGCTCGGCCAGGCAGGCGAGATCCTGGCTGGCGGCGTGCAGCACCCACTCGGCCTCGGCGATCGCCGCGTCGAGGGCGCTCAGGTCGGGCAGGGGCAGCGGGTCGATCAGCGCCGTGCCGGAGCCCGCCCGGCGCAGCTGCACCAGGTAGGCGCGCTGGCTGTAGCGGTAGCCGGAGGCGCGCTCGGCGTCCAGGGCCACCGGGCCGGTGCCGGCCGCGAAACGGGCCACGATCTCGTCGAGCTCGCGCGGAGTGGCCACCGGCGCGGGTGTGCCGTCGCGCGGGGCGGTCAGCGGGACGGGCCCACCGGCGGTGGGTTCGGTCCCCGCGTCCGCCGGCTCCGGCGTGGCCGAGGACGGCAGCGGCGAGGCCTCTTCCGTACGGCTTTCGGCGGCCCGACGGCGCAGGGGTGGTTCGTCGGTCACCTGACAACCCTAGTGCGCCGGGCGATCCGGTGTGCGCAGCCGGTCGGGCGCGTGTCGGCGCGGTGTCCCGGAGATGTCGTGACAGGGTCGGGTTGCGCCGGGGTGGCAGGGTCGGACAACGGGGAAGACAAACCCCGTTCACGCAGGTACGGTCCATCGAGCCGCGGACGGCCACAACGTCCTCGGCGGGGCGGTCACGGGGGAGGACTGGGCGATCATGACGGGTGCTTACGGGGCCGGTGACGGCGTGCCGGGGCAGGACGGCGACGAGACGGCCGACCAGGGGCGGGCCGGGGCCGACCGGCCGGGCCCCCTGCCGCCGCGCATCGTCCCGCCGACCGGCCATGCCACCGTCCCGGGTCAGCCGTCCGGCTATCCCGCCGCGCCGGCCCCGAACCTCCCGGGCCCGTCCACCGAGGGTTTCCCGCCGCCGGGCGCCGCGCCGACCGGATCGGGCGCCGACCAGCCGGGTGC
>NZ_JBSSLX010000381.1:0-1797 GCF_053890995.1 Micromonospora sp. I033
CCGCCCGATTTGTCACCGCTAACCTCATGATCACCGGGGCGGGGCGCGAGATCTTCGACAGTTGCGGTTCACTGCGAACGGGAACTGGGTCCCGCGAGCGCGCCGGGTCAGCCCGCCAGGTGGCCCCAGCGGGATTCCAGGTCGGGCCACGGGCCCTGGGCGGCCACCGTGCCGTCGACCAGCACCACCACGTGGTCCGCGCGGACCAGCGCGGCCCGCTTCGCGGTCGAGCCGACCACCGTCACCCCGTGCTCGCGCAGCGCCGCCCAGAGCGCCAGCTCCGTCGTCACGTCGAGCGCGGACGAGACGTCGTCGGCGACCAGCAGCTCGGTGCGCGGCGCGAGCGCCCGGGCCAGCGCCAGCCGCTGGAGCTGCCCGCCGGAGAGCCGGGTGCCCTTGTGCCCGATGAGCAGCCCGAGCCCGCCCCCGGCGGCGGCCAGGTCGTGGTCAAGCTGGGCGGTCGACACCGCGTCGGCGGCGTCCACCTGGTGCCCGAGCGCGATGTTGTCGGCCACGGTGCCGGAGAGCACCCGGGGCAGCTGCCCCACGTAGCCGACCTGGTTGGGGCGGAGGAACAGCTCCGGCTCGGTGACCGGCTCGCCGTTCCAGCGCAGCGCGCCGGTGTGGTGCACGATCCCGGCGAGCGCCCGCAGCAGTGACGACTTGCCCGCGCCGACCGGGCCGACGACCAGCACCAACTGTCCGCGCTCGACGGTCAGGTCGACGTCGCGGACGGCGAGGGTGCCGTCGGAGTGCAGCGCGCCGAAGCCGGCCAGCTCCAGCCGGCGCAGCGGGTGTCGCGGCGGCGGTTCGGGCGCCGGGGCGGTGCCGGCGGCCAGGTCCAGCCCGGGCACCGAAGCCGAGTACGTGGCCACGCCGGCCATCGCCACGGTCCGTCTGGTCCACACCCGCGCCGACGGGTAGTGCGAGACGAGCGACGCGGTGGTCCAGGCGAACCAGCGGGCCGCGCCGAGCGTGGAGACCGCGACCAGGGTGGCCCCGGCGGAGAGGCCGCCGGCCAGGTAGAGCGCCCAGGCCCCGATCGGCAGCAGGCCGCTGGCGATCGACGGGGTGGACCGGGCCCACACCTGCATGGCGATCTCCCGGCGCTGCCGGTCGCTGCGCACCGTGTCCAGCTT
The DNA here is from genome assembly GCF_053890995.1 of Micromonospora sp. I033. Classification (NCBI taxonomy): domain Bacteria; kingdom Bacillati; phylum Actinomycetota; class Actinomycetes; order Micromonosporales; family Micromonosporaceae; genus Micromonospora; species Micromonospora sp. I033. The sequence continues at coordinate 1,140 of NZ_JBSSLX010000381.1, forward strand.
CGCGAGGTGCGCCAGCACCGGGCGGGTGGCACCGGCGAGCTTCACCGTGCGGGCCGCGGACAGCGAGGAGACCAGCGCGGTGGCGAAGGCGGCGCGGGCCTTGACGGTGCCGCCGGCGGTGCGTTCCAGCCGGGGCCCGAACAGGGTCGCCGCCAGCCCGGAGACCACCATCGTCCCGACGAAGAACAGCGCCGGTACGACGCTGCCGGTCACCAGGGTCATGGTGATCACGATGGCCAGCGAGATGAACTGGTCCATGAGGTTGTCGGCGAGCTGCACGACCCGGTCGGTGTCGCCGCCCTGGGCCACCACCTCGGCCGGGGTGTGCCCGCTGACCCGGCGGGCCCCGGTCTGCCCGTGCACCAGCCGCGCGCTGATCCGCAGCATCTGCCGGATCCACCACTGCGGGAACCAGAGGTTGGTCAGGTACGGCAGCGGCAGCACGACCAGCAGCGCGGCGACGATGCCGAGCGCCGGCAGCCACGGGTCTCCCCCGCCGACCACCTCGGCCCAGAGCCAGGGCAGCACCGAGCCGTCCAGCCCGAGCAGGGTCATGATGATGAACAGGGAGACGGAGACCAGCCCGTACCGCGGGTCGTTGGTGCCGAGCCGGAGGATCTCCCGCAGGGTCCGCGCGGGCGGCGGGGCGGGCAGCGGG
>NZ_JBSSLX010000382.1:0-1794 GCF_053890995.1 Micromonospora sp. I033
CGGGCGGCGGCGTGGCCGTCATCGACGTGACCGAGGCGACCTTCCAGTCCGAGGTGTTGGAGCGGTCGCTGACCACGCCGGTGATCGTGGACTTCTGGGCCGAGTGGTGCGAGCCCTGCAAGCAGCTGTCGCCGGTGCTGGAGCGGCTGGCCGCCGAGGGCGAGGGCGCCTGGGTGCTCGCCAAGGTCGACGTCGACGCCAACCCGCGGCTCGCCCAGATGTTCCGGGTCCAGGGCATCCCGATGGTCTACGCGGTGGTCGGCGGGCAGCCGATCGACGCCTTCTCCGGCGTGGTGCCGGAGGCCCAGCTCCGCCAGTGGATCCAGGCCATCCTCAAGGCCGGTGGCGTCACCGTCGCCGAGCCGGAGGACCCGCGGCTGATCGAGGCCGACGACGCGCTCATGTCCGGCGACCTGGAGGCCGCCGAGGCGGCGTACCGGAAGATCCTGGCCGAGAGCCCGGCGGACGCCGCGGCCGAGGCCGGGCTGGCCCAGGTCGGGGTTGCCCGGCGGGTGGCCGGAGCCGACCCACGTGCCGCGCTCGCCGCCGCCGAACAGGCCCCCGACGACATCGAGGCCCAGCTCCTCGCCGCCGACATCGAGGTGCTCAGCGGGCTGGCCGAGCAGGCGTACGCCCGGCTCGTCGGCCTGGTCCGCCGGACCGCCGGCGACGACCGGGAGCAGGTCCGCCAGCACCTGGTGTCGCTGTTCACCATCGCCGGCCCGGACGACCCGGCCGTGGCTGCCGCCCGACGGGCCCTGGCCAGCGCCCTGTTCTGAGTTCACGCACGCCAGCGCGGGCCGGCGTACCGGCCGGCCCGCCCGACCACCGAGGACGGGAGCCCATGATGCGCCGGATCGCCGTCCTCGACGCGCCGACCAACCTCGGCCTGCGCCCACCCACGTCCACCTCCGTCCCGGGCTGCGCCAAGGCGCCCGGCGCGCTGCGCGACCACGGCCTGCTCGCCCGGCTGCGGGCCCGCGACGCCGGCTGCCTCACCCCGCCCCGCTACGACCCGGGTGACTGGCGTCCCGGTGACGGGGTCTGCCACGCGGGGGAGATCTCCGGCTACTCGGTGGCGCTGGCCGACCGGATCGGCGCGATCATCGACCGCGGCGAGTTCCCGCTGGTGCTCGGCGGGGACTGCTCGGTGCTGCTGGGCTCGGCGCTGGCCATGCACCGGCTCGGCGAGGCGGTCGGCGGGCGGATCGGGCTGGTCTTCGTCGACGGCCACTCCGACTTCCGGCACCCCGGCAACGCCTCGTACGTGGGCGCGGCGGCGGGCGAGGACCTGGCCCTGGTCACCGGCCGGGGGCAGGCCGACCTGGCCGCCATCGAGGGGCGGCGCCCCTACTTCCGGGACATCGACGTGGTGGTGCTCGGCATCCGGGCGCAGGACGAGTACCGGCTGGACCTCCAGGCCGCCGGCATCACCACCCGCCCCGTGCCGGCGCTGCGCGCCGAGGGGGCCGCCCGCACCGCCCAGTGGGCGCACGAGCAGCTGGCCGACTGCGCCGGCTACTGGGTGCACATCGACGTGGACGTGCTCGACCCGGCGGTGATGCCCGCGGTCGACGCGCCGGACCCGGGCGGGATCGCCTTCGCCGAGCTGGAGATCCTGCTCGCCGGCCTGGTGGACACCCCGCACTGCCTCGGCGTCGAGCTGACGGTCTTCGACCCCGACTACGACCCCGACGGGTCGTACGCCGCCGAGATCGTCAACACCGTGGTGGCCGGGCTCGCGCCGGTCGTCGCGCCCGGGGCGACGGCCCCCCGGCTGCTGCCGTCCGGCCC
>NZ_JBSSLX010000383.1:0-1328 GCF_053890995.1 Micromonospora sp. I033
CGCCCAGGCGGCCCCGACCGACAGCTACGTCGCTCTCGGCGACTCGTACGCCTCCGGCGTCGGCGCCGGCAGCTACACCTCCGAGAGCGGGTCCTGCCTGCGCAGCACCAGCGCCTACCCGGCGCTCTACAACACCAACATCAGGCCGGCCTCCTACCGCTCGGTCGCCTGCTCGGGCGCGACCACGTCGACCGTCATCAACAGCCAGCTCTCCGCGCTCTCCTCGACCACGACGCTGGTCAGCGTCACGGTCGGCGGCAACGACGTCGGCTTCGCCAGCATCATGAGCACCTGCGTGCTGCAGGGGGAGACCCAGTGCGTGGCCGCGGTCCAGGCCGCCGAGGACAAGGCCCGCACCGAGCTGCCCGGCAAGCTGGCCAACGTCTACAACGGCATCCGGAGCCGGGCTCCCTCCGCGCGGGTCGTGGTGGTCGGCTACCCGGTCTTCTACCAGCTCGGCACGGTCTGCGTCGGGCTGAGCGCCACCTCGCGGGCGAAGATCAACGAGGGGATCAACCTGGTCGACGACATCATCCGGACGGCGGCCGTCTCGGCCGGCTTCACGTTCGCCGACGTCCGCTCGATCTTCGTCGGCCACCAGCTCTGCAGCTACGGGGAGAAGTGGCTGCACGCGTTGAACTACCTGAACCTCACCGTCTCGTACCACCCGACCGCCGCCGGGCAGTCCGGCGGCTACTACCCGGTCTTCCGCTCCGCAGCGGGCTGACCCGGGCGCGTCCCCCGCTCCGCCCGGTGGACGGAGCGGGGGACGGCTCGGCGTCGCGGACTCAGTAGAGCAGGTACGGACGCCGCCGTTGCTCGAAGGCCGCCAACTCGCCGGCCCAGGCGCCGACCACGTCGTCGACCTCGGCTCCGGCGTCGATCATCGTGCGTAGCCGGGGCGAGCCGGTCAGCTTGTCCACCCAGTAGGGCCGGGCGGTGTCCCACGAGTCGACCCGCCACGCGAACGCCGGATACCTGCGCGCCTCCACCAGCATCGCCACCGCGGTGCGGATCGGGTCGTAGGCGGACCGGTCGACGACCTTGACCTCCACGCCGGCGCAGAGCTTGTTCAGCAGGGCCGGCTTCTGCCCCGCCGCCGTCGGCGAGAAGTACGCCTCCCGGAACTCGACACCCGGCAGGTCCCGGGCGTTGAGCCGGTCTCCCCAGTGGTGGTCGAAGTCGCCGGCCAGCCCGCCGATCAGCTCGAACGGCCGGCAGGTGCCCCGGCCCTCGGTGATCGAGGCGACGCCCTCGAACAGGCAGGTGCCCGGGTAGACCAGCGCGGTGTCGGGCGTGGGCATGTTCGGGCTGGGCATCACCCAGGG
>NZ_JBSSLX010000384.1:0-658 GCF_053890995.1 Micromonospora sp. I033
ATGATGCCGGAGGCGATCCGCAGGCCGGTGCCGGAGAGGCCGTCGTCCGGCAGCGAGTAGCCGGTGAAGCCGGCCAGGAAGCCGACCCAGAACAGCAGCGAGCCGATGATCCAGTTCGTCTCACGCGGCTTGCGGAAGGCGCCGGTGAAGAAGACCCGGAGCATGTGCACCACGATCGCGGCCATGAACAGCAGCGCCGCCCAGTGGTGCATCTGCCGCATGATCAGACCGCCCCGGACGTCGAACGACAGGTCCAGGCTGGAGGCGTACGCGGCCGACATCGGGGTGCCCCGCAGCGGGGCGTAGCTGCCGTCGTAGACCACCTCGGTCATCGACGGCTCGAAGAAGAAGGTCAGGAAGACACCGGTCAGCAGCAGGACGATGAACGAGAAGAGCGCGATCTCGCCCAGCAGGAAGGACCAGTGGTCCGGGAAGACCTTGTTCAGCAGCTTGCGCAGCGGGGTGGCCGCCTGGAAGCGGTCGTCCAGCGCTCCGGCGGTCTTGGCCGGCAGCGCGGCCGCATCAAACTTTCGGCGCTTCATGGCCGCTCCCAGAAGTCGGGACCGATGGTTTCGGTGTAGTCGGACTTCGCCACGAAGAAGCCCTCCTCGTCCACCTCGATCGGCAGCTGGGGCAGCGGCCGGTTCGCCGGGCCGAA
>NZ_JBSSLX010000385.1:0-508 GCF_053890995.1 Micromonospora sp. I033
CCTGTCGATCCCGGTGATCGGCTCCTGGCTCAGCTCATCGATCTTCGGCGGGGAGTTCCCGGGCACCATCATCATCAGCCGGTTCTTCATCGTCCACGTACTGCTCATCCCGGCTCTGCTGGTGGCGCTGATCAGCGCCCACCTGGGTCTGGTCTTCAAGCAGAAGCACACCCAGTGGCCCGGTCCCGGCCGGACCAACGAGAACGTGGTCGGCGAGCGGTTCTACCCGCGCTACGTGCTCAAGCAGGGCGGCTTCTTCATGGTCGTCTTCGGCGTGATCGCGCTGATGGGCGGTCTGTTCCAGATCAACCCGATCTGGTTGTTCGGCCCGTACGAGGCGTGGGTGGTCTCGTTCGCCAGCCAGCCCGACTGGTACGTCATGTTCCTGGACGGCTCGACCCGGCTCATGCCGGCGTGGGAGATCAGCATCCCCATCGGGGACGGCTACGTCATCCCGCCGATCTTCTGGCCGACGGTCGTCCTGCCGGGCATCCTGATCGCGATCTCG